>NZ_BAXD01000003.1:0-165652 GCF_001310395.1 Halolactibacillus sp. JCM 19043 | reverse complement strand
CCAACGCTCAGGATGAGCGTGATAAGACTTCTGTGTTAACCGGCCGCGTGCGAGTTTTTTACTACCGAACACACACCCGTCACTTTGTTTGTCAGTTGTGTCTGTTGTTCTTCGTATCGGTCTTTCTTAAAGTTCAATTGGCCCAAGCGAGACTTTAGGTGTTTGATCTCAACATCAAGGTGTTGATGTTCAAAATCATAGGCGCAGTAAAATAAGCGGGTGGAATGCTTATATGTCACAACAAAAAAGGCCCCTTTTTGTTGTTCACGTGATGTCTTGTTGAACATCGGTGTTCCTTTGACAAAAGAGCCTTTTATTTTTTGAAGTGTCGTCAAGCGCGCCTTCGTCGCTTTTATTTTTCTTTTAACGGCGCTGATTTGTTCTTTTTTATTATGCATGTACACGTTCTTTAATTCTTTTTGTGCAGATAGAAGCGCGCGTCCTTCTTGAACAGCGCTGTTCGCATAATAATCATTTAATCCGTAACGTTGCTTTAACCGTTGATGGATGGAAACAGAACTTTTTGCTTTCGAGCCCCTAAGCTCCCGGACATCCGCTTGATAGCGAAAATGTTTGGCTTGATTAAACACCCGAAGGGTGTGAGTCATGGACATAACAAAATCAGGGTCGATTTTATGCTTATATAAGCGATGTGAAAAAATGGCCTTCATACCCATGATACCCATCCTCCCTTTGTTTTGTGACGGTCACTGTTAGTGCTTTAATTATACCATGTGGAATATATGTTTGTCACTTCAAAAATATTCAAAACAAGCGATTCATCACCCACCTAGTGCTGACGCACTTGAGGAAGGTGTCTTCTCACTCTAAAACGATAAATCTAACTGATTAACCTTTCAGACAGTCAATCTCAGCAACTCTCAACGACACCTAAGTGCCGTGACCTGAAGTTCTTTATCGGTGGTAAACAAATAACGTGTGACCTAGTTAAGTGGTGCATTAACTAAGTCACACGTATCGGTTGTCTCCCTATAAATTTAAACGATAAATAATGAGATGATGACACCAATAACACCAATAAAGCTAATGGCGTGGACAGTTTTAATTGGCATGAGACCATCGTCTTTCATTGCTTTACCAAACATAAAAAAGACAACAGGGTGAACGAGAAACGGCATGGAAAAGATAAACGGAATTAAACTTGCAGACTCGGCACCGAACATACCACCTTGAACGGCCGCAAACAGACCAAAGTGAGAAATCGCACTAGCTTGCGCCATCCCGGTAAATAGAAATGGGATTTGACTAAAACTGAGAAGTAACAGCCCACCAAATACCGCCACTAGCTGCCAGCCAAATGAAAATTGCATTAACGCCTTCACTTCTTTGTTACTTTCATCATTTGCTTTCTTAAGTTGCTTTAAGCTTATTATTGTAAATAACACACCGATAGCAACAATTACTATTGATGGCAATATCCAAAGCGCTCCTCTTTCAGCACTAATGGCTAATACAGAAAAAACGAAGATATGAGCAAAAAACGGGATATTAATCATAATTGGTGCACGTCGGGCAGCTTCTTTGCCTAAATCCCCCGCCGTACAAGCACCCGTCAAACCCGAGTGGGATAGAGCACCGGCCATACCTGGCGCTAAGTTTCTTACATGATTATTTTTCGCAAAATACATGATCAAACTGATACCACCGAACATAAAGAATAGCTGACCAAAGAATCCATAGAGTATTAAACTATTAACCCCCTCAATAGTAAAAGCTTCACTAATCCGCGATCCTCCTACCATAAAATTACTTGCAAGTACGACAGGAATCCCTGCAAAAAGCATGATTTGATTGTGGGACCGAAAGACCATCGGTATAAAAGTGCTCCTAACGATGCCGAGATAATCATCGCAAAGAAAATTTGTGGTAAGGCAATGATTGACTCAATGCCCCCCGCAATCAATGAAGATAAATATAAAATACCGATAATAGCAATAATTTCAATGATTCCTTTGCGGATGTATAACGACTTATTAGTGATTGTAGCTCGATTATCAATGAAGATAACCGCTCCAACGATGCCTATGTAAGCAATCAGTGGATACACATTATTTAACGCACTCGTTGAACCACCAATTAACATTCTACTCGCACTTTCAATTCCAATTAATAAGAAGAAAGATCGAATAATCATTACAATTTGCGTACGTGTTGTCCCTAGCACAGCTTCCTCCTGACTCGGGATCACCATCTCTTCATTTTTTAAAGGCTTATCGGAAAAGATTTTACGCAATTCCTGTCCGCCGACAAAAAATGAAACAACTAAGGCAATAATGGTAGCTGATGCAACCATATTGACCATCGGAAATGCTCCGATACCAGGTTCAGCAACACCTGTTTCTACTAAAATATATCCCATCGACAAACCGAAGATAACAATAATTAAAATCGGTGAGTAACGTGTTCCTGCCACCACAGTTCTTGCGATTAAAACCATCGGAATAATTAAAAAAAGCGTGATCCAGAACTGATTTAGCAAGTTTAAGCTCATAAATTGTTCTAACATAAGTTCCATAACTTACCTCCCTGCATTTGATAAGAAAATACTTATGTAAGCACTTTCTTCGTAAGCATACGAAAAAATGCTGACTTTGTAAACAGAAAATTATAAAAAATGCTAAAAAACTTAAAATTAACTTATTTCAATATATTTAAACATGAAAATAACCCCCTGATACCAGAGGTATCAAGGTGGTTAAATGATTAATATTGTTGCATATATTGTTCACGTTCCCAAGTGTGAACTTGTGTACTCACATATTTCTAAGTATATCGATCAAACATCAATGTCTAAATATGAGGTGCATTTTTATGAAATGACAGATGTTAAAAAATGAGTGATTTTTTTGCGATAATTTGTGGGTGTTTCGTGGGTGCGCCGAAATGATACAAAATATGAGCAAAAAGAAAAACCCTCAATACCAGTGGTATCAAGGGTTTCGTCTGATTAATATTGTTGCATATATTGTTCGCGTTCCCAAGGGTGAACTTGTGTACGGAACATATCCCATTCAATTTCTTTTGATTCAATAAAGTGCTCATAAGAGTGGGCACCTAATGCGTCAACAATGATTTGGTCTTTTTGCAATTCTTCTAAAGCAGCATACAAGGTAGCCGGTAGATCATCGACACCATTTGCGACACGCTCTTCTTTGTCCATCACATAAATGTTACGATCAACTGCTTTTGGTGCTGGTAATTGATTTTCAATACCATCTAAGCCAGCCGCAAGTAAAGCTGCTAACGCTAAGTAAGGGTTAGCTGCAGGGTCAACACTACGTACTTCTACACGTGTACTTAAACCGCGTGAAGCCGGAATACGTACAAGCGGTGAACGGTTAGAACCACTCCAAGCCACGTAACATGGCGCTTCAAAACCAGGCACAAGACGCTTATAAGAGTTTACAGTTGGATTAGTTACCGCTGTAAAACCTTGTGCATGCTTTAGAATACCAGCAATAAATTGATACGCGGTTTCACTTAACTGCATAGGACCATTCTCATCAAGGAAAGCATTCTCTTTCCCTTTGAAAAGAGACATGTTACAGTGCATACCTGAACCGTTTACGCCAAATAATGGTTTTGGCATGAAGGTTGCATGTAAACCGTGTTTCCGTGCAATTGTTTTAACAACAAGTTTAAATGTTTGAATATCATCCGCGTGCTTCACTGCGTCAGAGTATTTAAAGTCAATCTCATGTTGGCCAGGGGCAACCTCGTGGTGTGATGCTTCGATTTCAAAGCCCATTTCTTCAAGCTCTAAAACGATATCACGACGACAGTTTTCACCAAGATCGGTTGGCGCTAAATCAAAATAGCCACCTTTATCATTTAATTCAAGTGTTGGCTCGCCTCTTTCATCGAGTTTGAATAAGAAGAATTCTGGTTCTGCACCAATGTTGAATGTAGAAAAGCCCATCTCTTCCATCTTCTTAAGGTTACGCTTTAAGTTTGCACGTGGGCAACCTAAGAATGGTGTCCCATCTGTATTATAGATATCACAAATGAAACGCGCCACTTTACCTTTTTCTGATGTCCAAGGGAAGATAACAAATGTATTTAAATCTGGATACAACTTCATATCAGATTCTTCAATACGTACGAATCCTTCAATTGATGATCCATCAAATACCATTTCGTTATCTAACGCTTTGTTAATTTGGCTGACCGGAATCTCTACGTTCTTAATCGCACCTAAAAGGTCAGTAAACTGTAATCGAATAAACTTAACGTTTTCTTCTTCAACTTTTTGTAAAATCTCTTCTCTTGTAAAACTCTTTGCCATGGTTGTCCCTCTCCTTTAATTGATCTTTATTGACGGAAGAACCTTGATAGCTCTCCCTGACGCAATGAGGCTTTTCCATATCGACCGGTATGTAACAGTTCTTGACGTAAGTACTTACGCAATTCTTTATCAGATAAATCCGCTTGGTCTTTGACCGGCTGATCAATCTGATCTGTTACTGGAAGTTCTTTCAATTGAAGCACCTGCTTAATCCCCGCTAAATTAATGCCTTTTTCAATTAATTCTTTTATCTCTAATAATCGATCAACATCATTAAACGAGAATAGACGTTGGTTCCCTTCTGTCCGCGCCGGGTGAATCAACTGATGTTCTTCATAATAACGAATTTGTCTTGCGGTAAGTCCCGTTAAGTCCTTTACGATACCAATGGAAAATAAGGGTTGCGAACGGCGATCAACTTGACCCATCTACAACACTCCCCTTCCTCTTGCTTTCCATACTTCTATTATACACACGAGAATATAGTTGTCAATCCATGTTAGGTTATTTAACATAAAAATTTTCAGAAAATATTAAACTTTTACTCTTATCCTTATTATTACACTATCTTTTCCTTATTTTCTCGTATCAGTAGGACTTAACACACTAGATTGTCAGATCTCCCGACTCGACAAACCGCATAACCGCCTCACTGACCGCTAACTTCACGTGACTGTATGTGAGCCCCCCTTGCACAAAGGCAGTATAAGGCGCACGAAGTGGGCCATCAGCGGTGAGTTCTAAACTAGCACCTTGAATAAAGGTACCTGCTGCCATGATCACATCACTTTCATAACCGGGCATTGGCGCAGGGTACGGCGTGACATAAGCATTAATCGGTGAGGCATGTTGAATGGCTTGGCAAAACTTCACCATTTGATCGGCTGTTTCAAAAGTAACGGATTGAATTAAATCCGTGCGTTTATCTGTGTATTTAGGTGTTGTTTTAAATCCAGCCAGTTCAAGTAGACGAGACGTAAACACTGCGCCTTGTAACGCCTCACCGACGACATGAGGTGCTAGGAAGAACCCTTGGAACATTTCTTGCAAGACACCGAGCGTGGCCCCTGTTTCCTTACCTAGACCTGGGGCAGTTAGACGATTGGCTGCTTTTTCAATCAGATCTTTTCTACCAGCAATGTAACCACCGATGCGGCTAATGCCTCCCCCAGGGTTTTTGATTAATGAACCCGCAATCAAATCAGCATCGACTTCTGTCGGTTCCATTGTTTCAACGAACTCACCGTAACAGTTATCAACGAAAACAATGATCTCTTCATTTATAGCTTTAACAAATTGAATCATTTCTTTAATCGCCTCAATTGTAAACGATGGACGCTCCGCATAGCCTCTGGAGCGTTGAATGGCTACGACTTTTGTCTGCGGTTTAATCGCATATTTAAGCGCCTCATAATCAATCGCATGAGACGACGTTAAGGGAATGGATTGATAATGGACACCAAAGTCCATAAGGGAACCCGTATCTTGTCCACGCGTCCCAATCACTTCTTCTAACGTATCATAAGGATCCCCCGTCATATAAATGAGTTCATCCCCTGGTCGTAAGATGCCGAACAATGCCGTTGTAATCGCATGGGTACCAGAGATTAGCTGAGGTCTCACAAGGGCGTCTTCTGTTTTAAAGACATCGCGGTAGACCGCTTCAAGTCCATCACGCCCCATATCATCATAGCCATAGCCTGTCGTTGCCTGAAAATGCACATCGGCAATTTTATTGTCCCGAAAAGCATTAAGCACCTTTAATTGATTTGTTTCGACAATCTGCCCGATCGCTTGGCGAATATCTTTAATATCGTCTTCTGTCTGTTTAATTAAGTGTTCAATCATAACTAAAACTCGCTTTCTTCTTTACTTTTTGGTAACAGCGGATGACCTTCTGGTAAATAAACCGTCAGATGATACTGTTCTGTTTCTTCATTGAAGACAATCGCTTCAACGATGCCCTCTGTTTGAAGTTGTTGCAACCTTTTTCCTTCATCCTTGTCTAGGACAATCTCTTCTAATGAAAAGAGTGTTTTAATAAGGCTTTCTGTTTCATTCAGGATGCGCTTATGATCTGCTTGTTCAAAAGCACTGATCGTTAAAGCAGGTTTTTCAAATGGAATAAACGTCGTCTGTAATAAATCTTTTTTATTATATAAAGTCAGCATCGGTATGTGCTCAGCCCCTAAATCTTCAAGGAGGCGTTTGACTGTTTCTTGTTGCTGGTAATGATCAGGATGAGAAGCATCAACGACATGATAAATAAAGTCCGCCTCTAACACTTCTTCTAGCGTCGAGCGAAAAGCCGCAATTAATGCCGTCGGCAAGTCTTGCATAAAACCAACCGTATCTGTAACAATGGCTTGAAAACCGGATGGTAACTTCAGTTGACGCGCGGTCGTATCAAGCGTCGCAAATAATTGGTTCTCTTCAAACGTCTCACTTTGGGTTAAGCGATTAAACAACGTTGATTTACCAGCATTCGTATAACCGACAATCGCCATTTGAAACACTCGATTGGATTCACGACGTTTACGATATTGGTGTCGCTGATTTTTAACTGTTTCTAATCGACGCTTTAAATCATCGATCCGGCGCATAATGTGTCTCCGGTCTGATTCGAGTTTCGTTTCACCAGGCCCGCGCGTCCCAATCCCGCCCCCAAGTCTTGAGAGCGATTGACCTTGACCATGTAGTCGCGGCAACAAATACTGATATTGCGCCAATTCCACTTGAAGCTTCCCTTCATTCGTTTTAGCGCGACTTGCAAATATATCTAAAATCAGTTGCGATCGGTCAATAATTGGCACATCAATATACCCTTCTAAGTTTCGCACTTGCGAACTTGATAATTCATTATTCGCAATCACTAAATCGATGTTTTCAGATTCAATTAACGCCCTTACTTCTTCGATTTTACCTGTTCCTATATATAAACTCGGGTGAATACGATCTCTCTTTTGCGTCACCACATCAACGACTTCCCCTTTAGCCGTCTCTGTCAATGATATTAATTCTTCAACTGAATACATAAACCGTTCATGATCCATTGTCTTTTTCTCTACCGCAAGAATCAATACGCGTTCTGACATATATTATTCCTTCTTTCTTATGGGAGTTAGTTACATGGAAAGAGAGCGCTTTAACAGCGCTCTCGAATGATTAAGAATTATTCTGTTTCAATCTTGACATTTTTCGCTGGTGAGAATGTTGAAATTGCATGTTTGAAAATCAACTGTTGCTTACCTTCTGTTTCAAGTAAAACCGTGAAATTATCAAACGATTTAACTAATCCTCGTAATTGGAAGCCATTCGTTAAGAAAACCGTTACTTGAATATGGTCTTTTCTCAGTGCGTTTAAGTATTGATCTTGAATGTTAACAGATTGTGCCATGTAAATTCCTCCTCTTTTTCTCTCTCTATTATACTATAATTCTAGGTCGATAGTAAAAATCCTGCTAAATCTTTAAGAATTTTTTGAAAAACTTCATTTTTCGTTTCAGGTGTGATCGCATACCAATCGACAACCATCTTATTCCTAAACCACGTCAACTGTCTTTTGGCATAACGACGTGAGTTTTGTTTTAATAAGTCAATCGCTTCAGCTTGTGTCAGTTGACCTTCAAAATACGGAATCAATTCTTTATAGCCAATCGCTCGCATAGATGGTGCATTTTTTAAGCCTAAGTCATAGAAATAGCGTGCTTCTTGGAACAACCCTTGCTCAACCATCTCATCAACACGGGTATTAATCCGCTCATATAAAAGCGTACGATCCATATCAAGACCAATAAGGATGACGTTATATGGCGATTCCTCTTGTTGATTTTGTTGATATTCAGACATCGTTTGCCCTGTACGGTCATACACTTCAAGCGCACGAATCACACGTCGCACGTTATTTTTGTGGGTCTTTTTTGCTTGTTGTGGATCAACTTCTACTAACCGATCATACACAGCGTTAATTCCTAACTTTTCAATGTCGGCTTCTATTTTTCGTTCATATGCCGGGTCCCGCTTTTCCTCTGATAACGCGTAGTCACGAATGATACTATCTAAATACATACCCGTCCCACCTGCAATGATGGGTAATCGCCCTCTACTTCTAATATCGGTGATTAACTCGGTCACTTTTGATTTAAAATCAAACACCGAAAATCCTTCATCTGGCTCAAGGATATCCAGGAGATGGTGGGGAATGTTTTGTTGTTCTTCTGGTGTTACTTTTGCGGTCGCTATATCCATTCCGCGGTACACTTGCATCGAGTCCCCACTGATCACTTCCCCGATAAAACGTTTAGCGATGTCAATCGATAAGGCTGTTTTTCCTACGGCTGTTGGACCAACGACACACACAATGGTTGGTTTCATTTAAGTACCTCCTACATAATCCGTTTGAACATTTTTTCAAGTTCATACGTTGAAAAATGAATGACAATTGGCCGGCCGTGCGGGCACGTAAACGGATCTTCTGTTTTTCTTAATGTTTCAAGCAACTCAAACATATCATCATAATTTAAGTGATGATTCGCTTTAATCGATTTTTTACAAGCCATCAAGATCGCCGCATCTTCTCTCAACTTCTTTAAATCAATCTTTTCATCTTCAATAATTTGAGCAATAATATCCCGAATCGTCTCTTCTTCAAATCCAGCGGGGAACCAATTAGGATGAGCAGTGATCCGGTACGTTTGTTGACCGAACGGCTCAAAGAAAAGACCAATTGCTTCAAAATCCGTTTGATACTGTTCGATGAGGAGCGCTTCTTGTTTTGAGAAGTCAAACGTCATTGGCACGAGTAACTCTTGTAAAACGGGATCAACTTCAACAATTTTATCCCGGTAATACTCGTATTTAATCCGTTCTTGGGCCGCATGTTGATCGATGACATACATCCCTTGGTCATTTTCTGCGATAATATACGTTCCGTGATGTTGTCCGACCGGATACATCAGAGGCATCCGGCTGTTATTAGCCGCGTCTTCTCTCTCATCTTCCATCATCTGTTCATTTACAGATGATGAATCAACCGTTGCTTCAGGAAGTCGCTCTGTGTTTTCATGAACCGTTTCAGGAAATGCTGTTGCTGCGTGTTGTTCAATATCACGTGTAATGTTTCGGTCATCGCTTGAGTGATCTGTTAGCTCATCTATTTGAGGCACAAAGTTATTCATTCCCGTTTCATCCCGATCAGATTCGTCCACAGCTGCTGAGTCTTGATTGTTTACGCGAGCATTTAGATCACTCACTTGTTTGCGCTCTGTATCTGGTATGTCTGATGAGGTATGATCAAATGAAAAACTCGCTTGTTCAGATACTTCCTTTTTAAGCTTTGGTTTTTTCTCTGTATAATCAGGAATTAACCTTTCCTGTCTAAAAGCATTCTTAATTGCTGTTTCAATCGCTATAAATAATTCTTTTTCTTTACTGAACCTGACATCCAGTTTGGTCGGATGGACATTAACATCGACTAAAATAGGATCCATCTCAATTTGAAGCACGACAATCGGGTGGCGCCCAATGGGAAGAAGCGTGTGATACCCACTTAAAATCGCCTTATTTAATATCACACTTCGAACAAATCGACCATTGACTAATGTCGATAAATATTGCCGGCCACTTCTTGTCACTTCCGGTTTGGCAATGTAACCTGAAATCGTATAGTCCAATGTTTTATGTTCGATGTTTATCATCTTCTTCGCGACATTGACCCCGTAAATTTGTGCAATAATTTGAAGCAAGTCGCCACGACCATTTGATTTAAAAATAACCTTATCATTGTGCGCAAGCGTAAACCGAATGCCTGGATGACTTAAGCTCAATCGATTAATCACATCTGTGATATGACCGAGTTCGGTATGGATGGTTTTCATGTATTTTAAGCGCGCTGGTGTATTGAAAAAGAGTTGGTCAACCGTAATTTCGGTCCCTTTTCTTGCATCTGCTTTTTCACGACTGATTTCTTTTCCCCCTTCATATTGAATAAGGATACCAGCCCCATCACCTGTCGATGTTTTAAGAGTCAGTTTACTGACAGCCGCAATCGAAGCTAATGCTTCGCCACGAAACCCCAGTGTTCGCACGTGAAATAAATCTTGTTCTGATTTAATCTTACTTGTCGCATGACGTAAGAAGGCAACAGAAGCATCACTTTCTGTCATCCCGTCCCCATCATCAGTAACTTTCATTCTCATGAGACCCGCTTCATATACATCGACTTTAATCATTTGACTATTCGCATCAATACTATTTTCTACCAGTTCTTTAATCACCGAGGCCGGTCGCTCCACGACCTCTCCCGCCGCAATTTTATTACTGAGGCATCTGACATTAATTCAATGGCCACAGAATCACTCCTCTTTTTGTAGTTCCTTCTTCAAGTCAAATAAGGCGTTCATCGCATCAATTGGCGTCATCGACATTAAATCCAATTGTTTTAATTTCTTTTCTACCCGTGAGCCTTTTTTATTTTTTGACGTTGATGTTGTTTCAGCAAAAAAGCTTAATTGATCATCTGTTTGAAGGATAGTCATCTCAGCATTATTTTTAACATCCTCTTCATCAACTTTTTGTGACGCCAACTCAAAAGCAGCCGTTTTTTCTTTCACATTGTTTGTTGTCTGTTCAGATTCATTCGATTCTAATAACTGCAGAATCACATTCGCCCGATTAATTAAGGTACCGGGTAAGCCTGCTAACTTAGCTACATGAATCCCGTAACTTTCATCCGCTGGACCTGGTTTAATCTTATGTAAAAAGACAACCTCTCCATCATGTTCTTCTGCGGATACGTGGACATTTTCTAGTTGTGTGAGCGTCTCACTCAGGCTTGTTAATTCATGATAATGCGTGGAAAAGAGCGTTTTTGCTCCAATATGGTCATGCACGTACTCGATAATCGCTTGCGCAAGCGCCATTCCGTCATACGTACTCGTCCCGCGTCCAATCTCATCTAAAAGAATCAGACTGTTGTTAGTCGCAAATTCTAGTGCATGTTTTGATTCTAACATCTCCACCATAAACGTACTTTGTCCACTGACTAAGTCATCGGCTGCACCGATGCGGGTAAAGATTTGATCAAAAATCGGCAAGGTGGCAGATTCAGCCGGCACGAAACAGCCAATCTGTGCCATAATGACCGTGAGGGCAATCTGGCGCATATACGTACTTTTACCAGACATATTCGGTCCAGTAATCAGTAACATATTGGTCTCGCTATTTAGTTTAATATCATTCGGCACATACATACCGTCTGTCATCACTTTCTCGACAACCGGATGGCGCCCCCCAACAATCTCTAAGATGTCTTCCTTAATTAACGTCGGTTTAACGTAACCTTCTTGTTCACTAACAACCGCAAAACTCTGCAGAACATCTAACGTACTCACCTTTTCCGCTAATTGTTGCAAGCGAGGGATGTAAGCTTTGACTTGTTCCCGAAGTTCGTTGAATAACTGCAGTTCAAGTTCTAGACTTTTTTCCTCGGCTTGAAGGATAAGGTTTTCCTTCTCTTTTAATTCTGGTGTAATATACCGCTCGGCATTCGTTAAGGTTTGTTTTCGTTCATATTTTCCTTCAGGTAATAAATGAAGATTCGCTTTTGTGACTTCGATGTAATAACCGAATACACGGTTATAGCCAATCTTTAACGATTTAATCTTCGTCTCTTCTCGTTCTTTTTGTTCTAATGCATTGATCCATTGTTTCCCGTTTCGTGACGCGTCACGGTAGTCGTCCAATTGGGCATGGAAGCCGTCTTTAATGATGCCGCCCTCTTTTAAGGTCATCGGCGGTTCATCTGCTAAACTTTGTTCCAATAACCCGCGCAAGTCACTTAATGGATCTAATGCCTCACCGATAGCTTGTAAGTACGGAGAATGAAACGTCTTTAACGTTTCTTTCACCGTCGGCACACGAGATAAACTCAACGTCAATTGTTGGAGGTCACGTGGATTGATATTGCCAAAAGCCACTCTTCCTGATAGACGTTCTAAATCATAAATCGATTTTAAATCATCCCTCAGAGACTCTCTTTCAATGAATTGATCGAGTAAACCTTCGACCATCGCATACCGTTCACTAAGAGCCTGTCTGTCTAACAAAGGACGTTCTAACCATTTCTTTAAGTAACGCCCGCCCATGGCGGTGACGGTTTGATCTAATACCCATAGTAAGCTGCCCTGTTTACCTTTTTTCATCATCGTTTCTGTTAACTCTAAATTTCGTTTAGAATGCATATCCAAACCGAGGTAACCACTGAGCACGATTTCTTCTGCTGGTTGCACATGGTCAAGTGAACGCTGTTGGGTGGTACTAATATAATGAATAAGCCGAATAATGGCTTGTCTTAATGATTGATGACTAATGTTGACTAATAAATCACCATAAGACGCGCGATCGATTGTCTCAGGTAACTGATGGTGCGAAATGGTTAATTGCAATTCATCTGATAACGTCATGCGTTCTTTATCCGTTAATTGATCAGAGACCACGACTTCTTTGATAGGACGGTTATAAATTTCACTTTTCAGTCGGTCAAAGTGATTCACCGATAGAACGTAAAGTTCCCCGGTTGATAAGTCGATAAAACTGAGCATGTAATCACCCTCTGCTTTGTCGACACTTGCCAAGTAATTGTTCTCATTCTCTAACAGCATGGCTCCTTCCATGACCGTACCTGGGGTAATCACTTGGACAACGTCCCGCTTTACGACACCCTTGGCTGTTTTCGGGTCTTCCACTTGTTCGCAAATCGCTACTTTATAGCCACGCTCAACAAGTGTTTTTATGTAGTTAGTAGAGGCGTGATACGGGATACCACACATAGGAATACGTTCCTCGGCCCCACCATCACGGCTCGTCAGCGTGATTTCTAATTCTTGAGCGGCTTTCGTCGCATCATCAAAAAACATTTCGTAGAAATCACCGAGTCGAAAGAATAAAAAACAATCGTTGTAGCGTGCTTTAATTTTTAAATATTGCTGAATCATTGGTGTGTAACTTGGCATGTATAAAAACTCCTATTCGTTCTCATTTACTGTTTGTATTATAACATATCTAGTGATGTCTTCTCTTCATTTTGAAGTGAAACTAACAAAAAGAAAAAAGCGCACGAAATGTACGCCTTCAAACTGTTATGATTCATTTTGATTATACCAGTGAAAGTGCTCATCATCAATAGAGGCCGGATCAACTCTCACGGATACTTTCGTGTCACCGATGACTTCGACAAGATAACTCTTCTCCACTTCCGCTTGTATCGTACCATCACTCTCATTAATCGTACATTCAATCGAGTGTGGCTGTTTGGTCATCTTCGCATACACTTCCGCTTCTTTGTTTAGTGTATGTCGATCGGTAACAGATAGCGTAACAGGATCTTGATAATTGATATGTTCAGTCACCACTTCTGTTTTAGTCGAATCATTAAACGCATACCATACATTAATATCGAATCCACCGTTGACATCAACGGTATTTTGATTGCGTTGTTTGGCATGATACACATGATTAATGATCCAACACCCTAATATATTATCTGGCTTATGCGGTGTTTTAATCACATGTTTTGAGACTGTTTCTTTTTCCCCTTTACCAATCACCGCTTTTGTAATAATTTCGCGTACATCATTTTCTAAATAACTCATTTGACAACCCCCACATCGTTAGGCTTATATAAGACAGTCTATGCAAGAAGACTAAAAAAGTGCAAAAAAAAAAGATGCCCGTTGGCATCTTACTTATCTAATCATTCACTTGTGTCGATTTCATCGGTCATTTTCTGATTAATTTCCGTCACGAGTGACTGTAAAATCGTATTGACATCGACTTGTGTCTGTTTAAATTCTTCCACAATCGGCAAGGCATCAATTTGTTGTTGAATCTGGTCAATGTCTTGATCAACGCGTTTCGCTGCTTCTGTTTTTCCATAAGCTTGCAGATTGACCGCTTGCTTTTGGAGTTGTTTTATTTGATTGATCATTTGTTTTACTTTCTCGTGCTCATCAAGCGTTTGTTTCACAGCTTTAAAACGTTTGGACGTCATCTAAATCACTGAGTTTTTCGGCAACGCCTTTAGTAAAGGCTAATATATCTTCATCTGTGTAATGCATGTTGTCACCCCATTATTCTGTCACTAATTCACCATATAGTGACCATGTCTTTGCATGTGTTATTCTAACAGGGACAATCTCTCCAATCAAGCTTTTCGGTGCTTTTAGGTTCACTAATTTATTTCGTTTCGTATAGCCCGCTAAGACGTCAGGATTTTTCCGGCTTTCTCCTTCAATTAAAACATCGACAACTTCTCCGATATATCGCTCCATTGCTTTTTTCGATTGTTTATTGACGAGCGTGTTTAATCGTTGAAGACGTTCTTTTTTTACGTCTTCTGGTGTCTCGTCTTTCCAGCGCGCTGCCGGAGTACCTTCTCTTGGTGAGTAAATAAACGTAAAGGCATGTTCAAACCCTACTGTCTCGACAAGCGAGAGGGTGTCTTCGAACTGTTCATCCGTTTCATTAGGAAATCCGACAATAATATCGGTCGTTAATGTGACATCTGGTAGTTTTGCTTTTATTTTTTTGACTAAGTCTAAATAGTCTTCTCGGGTATGACGGCGAGCCATGACCCGCAATATATCGGTACTACCTGACTGAACCGGGAGGTGAATATGATCAAGTAAATTACCGCCCTTAGCTAAGACATCTATTAAGTGATCATCAAAGTCGCGTGGGTGTGAGGTCGTAAAACGAATCCTCGGGATATCAATCTCTCGTAATTCATCAAGCAAATGGCCTAACCTATAATCAAACGGCAAATCTTTCCCATAAGCATTGACATTTTGCCCAAGTAACGTCACTTCCTTATATCCGTCACGTGCTAGTTGTTTGACTTCTTCAATAATATCTTCTGGTAACCGGCTCCGTTCTTTCCCACGCGTATACGGGACGATACAGTAGGTACAGAATTTATCGCACCCATACATAATGTTGACCCAAGCTTTAAGTTTACCTTTCCGCTGTTTCGGTAAATTCTCAATAATGTCACCTTCTTTTGACCACACCTCGACGACCATTGCCTTTTGAAACATCGCTTCTTTTAAAAGTGATGGCAAGCGGTGAATGTTGTGGGTGCCAAAAATCATATCGACAAACGGATGTTTCTGCATGATGCGGTGCACGACGCCTTCTTCTTGTGACATACAGCCACATATACCAATAATGACATCCGGATTTTCTTTTTTAATCGGCTTTAAATGACCGAGTTCACCGAATACTTTATTTTCGGCGTTTTCTCTGATCGCACACGTGTTTAACAGGATCACATCAGCTTCTTTCATCTCGCTAGCTTCGGTATAGCCCATCAAAGATAAGAGTCCCGCCATTACTTCGGTGTCATGTTCATTCATTTGACAGCCATAGGTTCGTATGTAGTAGGTTTGATTTTCGCCAATCAGTCGCATATCTTCTGGAATCGAAAAATCATAATGGATGTCGACATCTTTTTTTAATCGTTTTCTTGCTTTTTTCAAGTTAGGTGGTTCGTACGTCGCGTCGTTATGTAATTGTTGCAGCCGTTCTAAGTGTTCTTTTGTTGTTGGTTTCATTACTTGTTGCTGAGTTTTTTGTTGTTCATTCACTTTATAGGTCGCCTCCAATAACTTACATGTTTTACCTGTCTATTGTACCATGTATAGCTTAAGGGATTAAGGGCTTTCATTATTTGTCACCTTTTTGTCACAAAAGAAAAAGCACCCTTAAAAAGGGCACTTCGTTTAACGTGGTTCAATGATTAATTTCATAGCCGTTCGTTCTTCATTTTCAATCATAATATCCGTAAAGGCTGGCACACAGACTAAATCCATACCACTCGGCGCAACAAACCCCCTGGCGATGGCAATAGCTTTTAGAGACTGATTCAGTGCACCGGCACCAATCGCTTGTAACTCTGCCGATCCTCGTTCACGTATGACGTTAGCTAATGCCCCTGCCACTTTGTTTGGATTTGATTTTGACGAAACTTTTAACACATTCATTATGATAGCCTCCTTATTGTTACTCCCTTCACTATATTCACAATAAGCGGAGACTATACCTATTAGCCGAAGAAAGGTTGGTCATCATTAATTAAAATGCGATCAATTTTCTTCGCTTGACCGGTGTTGTTATCAATATCAATCACAACACCCGATAATTGAGCTTTACCTGTTTTTGTTGCTTCAAAGCGAACCGGTAGCTGCGTTAAGAAACGCTTTAACACAGCCTCACGATCCGTCCCAATAATCCCATCATATGGACCGGTCATACCAACATCTGTGATATAAGCGGTGCCACTGTCTAACAAACGATTATCCGCCGTCTGAACATGTGTATGCGTACCAACAACGGCACTCACGCGACCGTCTAAATACCATGCTAGCGCCAGTTTCTCACTCGTCGCTTCAGCATGGAAATCAACAAAAATAACATTGGTGCGTTTTTTCGCTTCATCAACAAGGTCATCGGCATAGCGAAATGGGTCTTCAAGGGGCGGTAAAAACGTCCGACCTTGTAAATTAATAATCGCTACTTCCGTGCCATTGACATTCACATAGCCAATGCCTTTGCCTGGTGTCCCTTCTGGAAAATTAGCCGGACGCACCATCTTATCAGCGGAATCAATAAAATCAAAAATATCTCTATTATCGAAGGTATGATTACCCATTGTTAAGTAATCCGCACCCCACTCTAAAAATTGTTTGTAGATCTTTTCTGTAATACCCTTACCTGCCGCGGCATTTTCCCCGTTCACGATGGTGAGCTGGGGTTGATACTTTTGTTTTAATTGTGGGAGATACGTTTTAAGCTGATCGCGTCCCATTGAACCTACGATATCGCCAATAAATAAAATTCGCATACATAAACCTCTTTCTTCATTATCTATTTTCACAGGTTTCATTTTATCATAGTCTAAGACCTTACACTACCAGGAAACAAATATGTAAGGAAGTCCCAAATGCTCAATCTTGATGAAACAACCGAATATCAAACAGTAATAATTGGCCGGGGATAAAGGTGATGAGTGGAATAACAAAATAGACAATCACAACCAATAAACCTTCCAGCACGTGTCTTTCAACGAACATATATGTCACAGCTTCCATGAGTACACTAAGACTCATCGCCGCCCCAAAACTGAGTAACAGTTTTAGTTTTTTTCGTGGCACCTTACTTTCAGAAAAGCAAGCGAGACTAATTAGCGCAAGAATCAACAATAACCATATGTACAAAATATCCCCTCCAATTTTAAACCGTTAGATGTAAAAAAGAAGCGATCCTATGACCGCTTCTTTTACTTTCGTTATTTAGCATATTCCACTGCGCGTGTTTCACGAATAACAGTGACTTTGATATGACCTGGGAATGTTAATTCATCTTCAATTCGCTTTCTAATATCGCGAGATAAGCGGGCTGCTTCTAAATCATCAATTTCATCAGGTTTTACCATAATACGCACTTCACGTCCTGCTTGAATCGCGAATGATTTTTCAACACCGTCATAGGATTCTGAAATCTCTTCTAATTTTTCAAGACGTTTAATGTAATTCTCTAATGTTTCACTTCGTGCTCCTGGTCTTGCCGCAGATAAAGCATCAGCTGCCGCAACAAGGACAGCAATGATTGACGTTGCTTCTTCGTCTCCGTGGTGAGAGGCGATGGCATTGACGACAACCTCTTTCTCTTTGTACTTGATAGCTAATTCTTTACCAATTTCAACGTGGCTTCCTTCTACTTCATGATCAATCGCTTTACCGATGTCATGGAGTAAGCCTGCTCGTTTCGCTAAAGTGACGTCTTGTCCTAACTCACTTGCGAGTAACCCTGAAAGATGGGCCACTTCAATGGAGTGTTTCAAGACATTTTGACCGTAACTTGTACGGTACTTCATACGCCCAAGGATTTTAATTAAGTCTGGATGTAAACCGTGAACACCGACTTCAAAGGTTGTCTCTTCACCAACTTCGCGAATATACTCATCAACTTCCCGACGAGCTTTATCCACCATTTCTTCAATACGTGCTGGGTGAATACGACCATCTTGAACAAGTTTTTCTAATGCAATCCGTGCCGTTTCACGACGAACAGGATCAAATCCTGACAGGATAACCGCTTCAGGTGTATCATCAATAATTAAATCGATACCTGTTAACGTTTCTAATGTACGGATATTACGGCCTTCTCGACCAATAATACGGCCTTTCATTTCATCGTTTGGCAAGTTGACAACCGATACGGTTGTTTCTGCGACGTGATCTGATGCACAACGTTGCATAGCAAGTGATAAAATTTCTTTTGCTTTTTTATCAGCTTCTTCTTTTGTTCTGTTTTCTGCCTCTTTGATAATAAGTGCGGATTCATGACTCACTTCTTTTTCGACTCGTTCTAAAATCGTCTGTTTTGCTTGGTCTGCAGTTAAACCAGAAATGCGCTCCAGTTCAGCTTGTTGCTCTCGCAACATCGCATCTACTTTGCTTTCCATTTCTTCAATTTGTTGTTGTTTTTCTGCTAAAGTTGTTTCTTTCTTCTCTTGCATACGTTCACGTTTGTCCAACGTATCATCTTTGCGATCAAGATTTTCTTCTTTCTGCATTAAGCGATTCTCTTGTTTTTGAAGTTCAAGACGACGCTCACGAATTTCCTGCTCCAAATCTTGACGAATTTTGTGATTTTCATCCTTCGCCTCAAGTAATGCTTCTTTTTTCGCAACTTCTGCATTACGATGGCCTTCTTGAACGATTTGCTTAGCTAATTCTTCTGCACTCGAAATCTTTTTCTCTGCAATCGATTTACGAATCCAATAGCCAACAACAATACCGACGATTAGGATAGCCAAACTGGAGATGACGAGAACCAAAATTTCTGTGAAGTTCATGATTTCACCTCCTCTTGCTATTCATTTTTTCGTGTTTAAGTCGGCATGTACTTTTCATAGTCATATGAATGCGTCATTAAGTTTTTGTATAATTCAAAACGAGAATTATACACTTTCCATTCTAATCGTCAAATTTCTTAATGTCAAGAAGGCAAAATGACAATCAGACAGAAATGGCCTTTATTACCATCTATTTTCACGTTCTTTTTTTGATAGGATCCTATCAAAAGAAGGGGGAGCCCCCCTTCTTTTTACTCGTCTTCTGGTAATAGTTCATCCATGGCTTCTACAGGTTCTTCAACGGATGCGGTGCCATCAAAGTTATAATGCGCACGTACCGCTTGATAAATTTCCGCTTTCACTTCTGGATTCTCTTTCAAGAATTGTTTTGAGTTTTCGCGACTTGGCCAAGGCGTTCATCTTTATAGCTATACCAAGCTCCACTTTTTTGTACGATGTCTAAATCAGAGGCAATATCTAACATTTCACCTTCACGTGAAATACCTTCACCATACATAATATCAACTTCCGCTTGTTTAAATGGTGGCGCAACTTTATTCTTCACGACTTTCACGCGGGTACGGTTACCGACATATCATTTCCTTGTTTAATCGTCTCAGCACGACGGACTTCTAAACGAATAGAGGAATAAAACTTCAGGGCACGTCCACCTGGTGTCGTTTCAGGGTTACCGAACATAATCCCGATTTTTTCACGAATTTGGTTAATAAAGATGGCGGTTGTTTTTGATTTATTAATCGCACCAGATAGCTTTCTAAGGGCTTGTGACATCAGACGTGCTTGTAACCCAACGTGGGAGTCACCCATTTCTCCTTCAATCTCAGCTTTAGGAACAAGGGCTGCGACTGAGTCAATAACAACGATATCAACGGCCCCACTACGTACGAGTGCTTCGGCGATTTCTAGTGCTTGTTCACCTGTGTCTGGCTGTGATAAAAGTAATTCATCTGTATTAACACCTAAAGCTTTAGCATAAACAGGATCTAGCGCGTGCTCTGCATCGATAAATGCTGCTGTACCACCCTGTCTCTGTGCTTCTGCAATCGCATGAAGTGAGACAGTTGTTTTACCGGATGATTCCGGTCCATAAATTTCAATAATTCTTCCACGTGGATAACCACCCACACCAAGGGCGATATCAATGGCAAGTGAGCCACTTGAAACGGTTGGGATTTTCTGTTCAGCGCGCTCACCTAACTTCATAATGGAACCTTTACCAAATTGCTTTTCTATTGACTTTAGCGCCATGTCCAGCGCTTTTTTACGATCTTCACTCATCTAATATGTCCTCCTTCAATCAACGTAAATGTTGTGTTTAACTCATTCTATCATAACGTTTTTCACTTCATTACACAAGCAAAAACGAATAAATGTTCTTCCCTTTTATAATTAAAAAAGCGCATGAATTTAAAACATTCATACACTTTTTTACGGTTTTCTCTTTTAATTTGATTCTAAAAAATAATATAACCATTCCAATGCTTTTTTAACGGCCCGTGTTCGTGTCAATTCTCGGTGATTCACAAACGAGAACCTTTCCACCCGGTAATGCGCCTCATCATAGTAAAGACAAATAAAAACGGTACCCGCTTCATGTCCTTCCAGTGGTTCAGGGCCCGCTACTCCGGTAAAGCTCACAGCTAAATCCGTACGTAGCTTATCTTTTGCTTGTTTAGCCATCTCAATAGCCGTTTCTTTACTAACGGCACCAAAAGACGAAAGCGTGGCTTCCTTAACCCCGAGAAGTTGAGTTTTCGTTTCATTACTGTAACTAATGATGCTCCCTTTAAACACTTGGCCAGCGCTGGTATCGAGACAATGGCATCACTAAACCGACCACCGGTCAAACTTTCGGCTGCGGCTAGCGTTAAGTCTTTCTTTACTAACTGTTTCACAACGACATCCGCTATCGTTTCATTATTAAAACCATACATATATTGACCGACTCGCGCTAACAATGATGCCTCACTAACTTCAATTAAATGATTGGCTTCTTCTATTGTCCTAGCACGTGCAGTTAATCGCAGCGCGACTTCACCATCACTCGCGAGCGGAGCAATAGTAGGATTAGATTGTTGCTCAATCAAATATTTTACTTCCATTTCTAATTGCGATTCACCAATCCCGATAAATCGCAACATCTTTGAGACAATCACATCTTGTAACTGAAAGGTCTCTCTTAAGTATGGAAGCACAGTATCTTCCATCATTTTTTTCATTTCAGTAGGGACACCTGGCATGATAATAAACGTTGTCTCGTCATCTATGACGATCATTCCTGGTGCAGTGCCTGCATCATTACGTATCATTGTAGCGCCTTCAATGACATTCGCTTGTTTACGATTGTTCTCAGACATCGTCCGGTTGCGTCTTTTGAAGAATGTTTCAAGTTGTTCTAACGCCTTCTCGTCTTGATGTAGCTCTCGCTTCGTAAAATCACTTAAAACCTCACGGGTTAAATCATCATCTGTTGGACCAAGTCCACCAGTCACAAGTACAACATCAGAACGACTTTTTGCTAATTCAAAACTACGGTAGATTCTGTCGTGATTATCTCCGACGACTTGATGATGGTACACACTAATACCTTGATTAGCCAGCACCTCAGAAATCCACTGGGCGTTCGTATTCGCGATTTGACCAAGTAACAACTCGGTACCTACACCGATAATTTCTGCTTGTAGTTGAGCCATTATTTTGACTCCTTCATCACGTGCCAGTTCTTAATAAAATAATCTAAGCCAGATACGACCGTTAAGATTAAAGCCACATACAATAAAATCGTACCCACAGACACAGTTAAGTTAAGGTATGAAAACGGAAAATCGTGTAATAATAAAAAGGATATGGAGACAAGTTGGAAAGTCGTTTTCCATTTACCCATTTGCCCTGCAGCTAAAACAACTCCTTCTCCAGCTGCCACTAAACGTAAACCTGTCACCGCAAATTCGCGTGATAAAATGATAATCACAAGCCAGGCAGGCGCCATGTTGAGTTCAACAAGTAAGACAAAAGCGGCTGCCACTAAGAGTTTATCTGCCATCGGATCTAAAAACTTCCCTAAGTTCGTGACTAAATGATATTTACGTGCATAGTAACCATCCACCCAGTCTGTACCCGAAGCAATGATAAATAACAGCGCGCTCACTAAGTGAACAACAGGTAACGTCTCCTCGCCAATAGAAATACTACCCCAATCTAAAGGGAGAGTGAGTAACAATATAAAAATAGGGATAAGTAAAATACGTGAAATAGTAATACGATTAGGTATATTCATAAAACATCCTCTTTCTTAAAATAGATTAACCCTCCTTAAAAGTGAGCAACTGATAAGAAGGGTCTAATATTACTCTTGGTCCGGTTCGTAAGCGTCATTGAAATAAATCCACACTTCTTGTACCGTACTCATATTCATCTCTTCTGAAAATTCTAATGGTTTTCCGTTGATTTCAATTGTAATAACACCCGGTTCACCGAAGCGTAAATATGTAAAATCAACATCCGTTAAATCAATCTCTACAGGACTATTACCGGTCGTAAGCATTTGTTCATAAAGAGACTGACCACTGTCATCTTCAATTTGAAGCCAATTTTGATTTGTCGTATCGACACGCATCGTAATCGAATCATCTGGTGTCACATAATGATAAATAGAGGCATTGTTCTCAAACTCTTTTAATTCAAGTACAGGTTCTGTCCCCTCAGGTTGTGCTGCATCCTCTTCATCATCTGATACTGATTCATCGATCGTGTCGTCAGCGTCAGGATCTGTTTCCCCGGTTTGGTCCGTATCGTTATTTTCTGGCGGGATCGTCACCGGATCACCAACCGATGAAGGATTATCTTCTACTGGTGACGTTGGCTCTGCCTCATCCGTTGTCAGAACAAACTCATAAATAATAAACCCAATTAAAAACAGTAACAACAAGACAAAAATAGTCGGTAACAACATTTGAAAAGGTGATTTATCTTTGACGGTCGTTCGCGTACGCGAACGTTTCAATGTTGTAAAATCTCGGGTATCGGTCGATAATGTCTCGGGTAATTCACTTCTGTGTTCGTCCATTAAAGCGTGTGGATCTAATCCGACAGCTTGGGCGTACTCCCTAATAAAAGCGCGCACATAAAAGTTACCAGGTATGAGGGAAAAATCATTTCGCTCAATGGCCTGAATATGGCGCGCTTGTATTTTCGTCGCTATTTGAATATCGTCAATTGTTAAGCCCTTCTCAAGGCGGCGTTCTTTTAATTGTTCTCCAATCAGCATCATTAACACCATCCATTTAGTAAAATCCGTACAAAGTACATACCATCTTCTATAATAAAGGATTTTCAACAAATATGAAAGAGGCGAAAGTGATTTTGCGACTTTTATAATACATTAAATATGCCACCCACCACTTACACCTATAATTTCACCCGTCATATAGCTCGTCTGGTCACTCGCTAAAAAGGCCGTTAATTGACTAACATCCTTCACCGTACCTAATCGTTGTAAAGGAATCTCTTCTATTAAAGATGTTCTTTCTTCTTCGGTCAATGATTGATTCATTTCTGTATCAATAAACCCTGGCGTAATGGCGTTTACACGAATGTTATTCGTGCCTACTTCTTTTGCTAAGGCTTTAACAAAGGCAATCTGGGCACCCTTTACTGTCGAATACGCCACTTCATAACTTGCCCCGTGTTTACCCCAAATAGAAGATATGACAATAATATTGCCTGCACGATTTTGTAGCATCGCCGGTAAAAAGTGTTGGGTTACTTTCCATAAAGCCTCAATGTGCACCGAGAGTAATGCTGTCATATCGCTACTCGACAGATCTGTGAATAAACCGTAACTGGCTTGTCCTTGACTAAAGATAATTACGTCAGGTGTAAACTGCACCTTATTAAGAAATTGTTCAATACCTTCACTAGACGACAGGTCACCTTGAATCATTTCTAGGACAGACTCTTCGGGTAACGATTCAGCCAAAGTCTGCAACCTTGTTTTGTTTTTATTGTAATGTAAGGTAAAACTATTGCCTGTTTCACTTAAATCTTTGACAATTTGCTGACCAATCGCCCCGCTTGCGCCTAGCACTAAAACATGTTTAGGCATGTTCCGCCTCTTTTTTTATAAAGAACGCAGACACATTATCTGCTGTAATCCACTGATGCATAAAGGCTTCTACCTCATCTTTTGTTATAGCCTCTAATGTCGGTAGAAGTGTGAAGTAATCAATGCCCAACAAATGATACTGACTAATAGAGTTCGCAATATTTGACGTAGCATTCATTTCTCGCATGAGTCCTCCAATCATTTTTCGTTTCATGCGAGTGAAGGCTTCCTCACTAAACGTATATGATTTAAAGGTATCCAGTTGTCTTAATACAACGTCTCTAAACTGTTCAACATTGGTAGAATTAGCACCAATCAACGAAAAGGCAAAAGATCCTTGGCGTTCTGTCTCAAATCCTAGACTGCCATCAATAAGATCCAGGTCATATAACTCTTGATAATAAGCACCGGATTTTGAATAAAAGTAATCAAGAATCATCTCGCTAATCAGTTCTTCTTTAATAAATTGGTCGGGGTTCTGTGTAGGCGTTTCTTTGATTCCAATCATACATTTTTCAGTTACAACAGGCATATGTAAGACCGCCTGTTTTTTATATACATGCGCCGACTCCATAACGCTCTCTCGTTTAATTTCTTGCACAGGCTCAAAAGTTTTCTGTTGTTGATTATGACGAATGACCTGAAGCATCTCTTCAGCATCAAAAGCTCCAACTAAACAAAAAGTCATGTTAGAAGGATGATAAAATGTGTGATAACACGTATAAAGGTCATCTTTTGTAATGTTTTGAATAGAATCAACCGTTCCGGCAATATCAATTCTCACGGGATGATGTTCGTACATCGTTTCAATAATACCAAAGAACGCCCGCCAATTGGGTTGGTCATCATACATTTGAATCTCTTGAGCAATAATCCCCTTTTCTTTCTCAACTGAACTATCAGAAAAGTAAGGATCTTGAACAAAGTTAAGTAGAATCTCGGTGTTTTTCTTCACTTCCGTCGTTGTTGAAAATAAATAGGCTGTTTTAGTAAATGATGTGAACGCATTCGCTGACGAACCAAGCGCAGTAAATTCTTGAAAAACATCATGATCTTCTTTTTCAAATAATTTATGCTCTAAAAAGTGGGCAATACCGTCTGGAACTTTAACCATATTCATTTCACCAAGAGGAACAAATTGATTATCAATCGAGCCGTAATTCGTTGTAAACACTCCGTAGGTTTGTTCGAGCTCAGGTTTTGGCACGAGCAGAACATTCAAGCCGTTCTCTAGTGTTTCTTGGTAGACCGTTTCATTGATTTGAGGATAGCGCTTTTTCTCCATACTATTCCGCTCCTTTCTGTGTTAAGAAGTAAGTCGTATCGAGCTCAATGCGATTCGCTACTCTTACAATCGCCTCTTTTGTCACGGCTTCAATATTTGATACAAAATCAATCGTTTTTGTTTTAGAGCTAAATTGTTGGTTATATAACATTTCAACCATGCCGTAAGCTTCGTCAAGATTTTCTTTATATTGATTTGTAATTAATGACTTTGCTTCTGTGATTTGTTCATCAGTGAAATCACCCTTACGCATCGCTTCTAATTGCTCCAAAATAATTGTTTTTGCTTTGTCAAAATCAGCAGGGGCGATCCCACTAAAGACAAATAAAAGCCCTTTGTGACTTTCAAACCGGGAAGCGGCATAATAAGCCAAACTATTTTTCTCACGCACATTAATAAAGAGTTTTGAACTAGGGAATCCACCAAAGATGGCATTAAAGACGTGTAGAGCCGGATAGTCATCATCACTGTAGTGCGTATGTGTTCTAAAGCCAAAGTGCAACTTACCTTGTTGAATGGGTTCTTCTTCAATGATCTCTTTAGGTTCAACCACTGTTTTCTCTGTCGCCTGCATGCTTGGCATCGGCGCATTCGTTGATCGCTCAATATGTTGATCACACAAAGCTTCAACATTAAGCTCTGTTAAGTCCCCAATGACATAGAGGTCAAATGGTTCTTCGTTCATTACTTGTTGATAGTATTGATAGAGATTTTCAGGCGTAATATGGTCAAAGTCCTCTGGATAACCATGAACATGCGTCTTGTACACTTCACCTTCACACATCTCTTCGATCAGGCGCATGTTTGCCAGTTGCATTTTATTATCTTTAATACTGTCAATTTTTTGTCCAAGTGATTGTTTTTCACGCGCAACAATTTTTGGATCAAAACCGTCTGCCACACTTTAGGCGCAAATAGCGCCTCGTTAAAGAATCGAACAGCTTCTTCTAAAATAGGCTCATTGGCTGACAAGTATGAGGGATTAACAACGGACATGCGGGCTGTTAAAATATGCATCTCGCCTTTTTTACTACCATCCATTGAAAAGGTTGATCCGTATAAATCATCTAATTTCTGTCTAAAGGCATTTGACGTAGGATAATTTTCAGTGGCTTGTTGCATGACAAACGGAAGTAAAGCCCGCTTTGTCACATCTTCTCTACTGAGTGGTGCAATAAATTTCGCAACAAAGTGCAACGTCTTAAATTTATTTGATTGAATCATATGTAGCCTATACCCTTGTTTTTCAATAACTGTTTCATTCATCATGAGATAGAACCTCCTTCGTTTATATCAAGCTTAACCAATAAATTGAGTCTTACTCATTTTACCGTAAAATTTCTTTTCAAACAACGAAAAGGAATCATTTGAAAAGGGTTGTTAGTCCTCAACCGTTGAGGACTAACAACCTTTATTCAAAAAAAATCAGATTAACGGCTGCCTTTAATATACGGGTCACCATTTGCTTTAGGTGCTTCTGCACGTCCAATCAGACCTGCGAGAGCAAGAATTGTAAGAACATAAGGAGCAATCGTTAAATAGAACCCTGGTACATTCGCAAGGAAGTCAAAGTTCGCGCCAACAACACTTAAACTTTGAGCAAAGCCAAAGAAGAAGGCTGCGCCAAGTGCCCCAAGTGGATGCCACTTACCAAAAATAACGGCAGCAAGTGCCATGAAACCTTGACCAGAAATAGTAGAACCAGCAAAGCTTAGAGAAATCGTTAAAGCATAAGTCGCTCCACCTAAACCAGCAAGTACACCTGATAAAATAACAGCGATATAACGCATTTTCGTTACATTAATACCATTCGTATCTGCCGCCATAGGGTGTTCACCTACCGCACGTAAACGCAAACCAAATGATGTCTTATAAAGGACGTACCAACCAGCAACCGCAAAAATAATGGCAATAAACGTCGTATAATAAGTGCCATCAAAGAACATCTCACCGAGGATTGGGATATCAGAAAGAACAGGAACAGAAGTTGTATAGAAAGGTTCTGTAATAGAATCTGTCTGACCACGACCAAAAATTTCACGTGTTAAGAAAACCCCTAAACCAACAGCAAGCATATTGATCGCCACACCGCTAACCACTTGATTGGCTCTAAATGAGACAGCCGCGACCGCATGCATAAGAGAGAAAATACCTGAAGCGACAGCCCCTACTAATAGTGACAACCAAGGTGTGAAAGCCCCTAACGTATCAGCCATAAAGATATTGAACACAATACCACTGAAGGCACCAATCACCATTAAACCTTCTAAACCAATATTGACAACGCCGGAGCGTTCACTGAATACTCCACCAAGAGCTGTAAAGATCAATGGAGCAGAATAGAATAATACCATCGGCATCATAGCAATAAATTGATCGATGAATTGCATATTAGTTCTCCTCCTTCTTAAATCGCATAATCACAAGTCGAATCATGTAACTTGCAGCTACGAAGAAAATAATCATCGCAATAACAATTTCGACAAGTTCTGCTGGTACCCCAGATAATGGTGGCATACTTAATGCCCCAACCTTTAAAGCACCGAACAAGAAGGCAGCGAGAACAACGCCAGGTGCTGTGTTAGCACCGAGTAAAGCTACGGCAATACCATCAAACCCTAAGTTAGTAAAGGCACCGTGTGTGTACATATAGCCAAATGTACCGATACCTTCCATCGCTCCACCAATACCAGCCAAACCACCTGAGATCAGCATGGCCAAGACGATGTTACGTTTAACGCTCATACCAGAATATTTTGCCGCATGTGGGTTGAAACCAACCGCACGTAATTCATAACCATAAGTTGTTTTCTCTAAGAAGAACCAGACGAACACAGCAAAAATAATGGACACGATAAAACCCCAGTGAATCTGAGAATAACCGAACATTTCTTGAAGTCCGGGTGTTGCTAACCAAGCAGAGTTGGCAATGCGCTCAGATTGTGATCCGCCATCTGATAATAACGTACGAATCAAATAGTTCGTTGTATGAAGCGCAATATAGTTCATCATGATTGTCACAACAACTTCATGGACCCCACGTGTCGCCTTTAAAATACCTGGCACAAAAGCCCAAAGAGCACCGGCAACAGCAGCGGCTAAAATCGCAAGTGGAATGTGGATGATGGCAGGAAGATCAAAGGCCACCCCTACCCATACAGCCGCAAACCAACCGACAAAGACTTGGCCTCAGCACCAATGTTAAATAAACCGCTGCGGAAGGCAAAAGCGATTGCCAAACCAGATAAAACTAAAGGAATCGTACGACGAATACTTTCACCAATATTATACATACTACCAAAAGCACCTTGGAAAAGAGCCGCGTAACCTTCAATTGGATTATATCCGAAAGCAAGCATCACGATTGCTCCGACTAGAAAACCTAATAGAACCGATAAAATCGGAATTAAAATGTTTAATTTTTTGTTTTCCATCATTTTTCTTCACCTGCTTTCTGACGTGCTTTCTCTTTCGAACTACCGGCCATCAGTAAGCCAAGCTCTTGCTCATTAGTTTCTTCAGGTTTCACTTCAGCAACGATTTGACCATCAAACATAACAGCAATTCGGTCACTGACGTTCATAACTTCATCTAATTCAAATGACACAAGTAAAACGGCACGTCCTTTATCACGCTCTTCGATTAAACGTCTATGAATCGTTTCGATGGCCCCAACATCTAACCCACGTGTTGGTTGAGCAGCAATGAGTAAATCTGGTGAGCGATCCACTTCACGTGCGATAATGGCTTTTTGTTGGTTACCACCAGAAAGCGCCCGCGCTTTCGTCTTAGGACTCGGTGTTCGCACATCAAAATCTTTGATTAATTTATCAGCATGTTCATAAATAGCTTTAAATGATAATACCTTATTTTTAGAGAATGGTTTCTTGTAATACGTTTGTAAGACAATATTTTCAGCAATAGGATAATCTAAAACTAAGCCAAATTTATGGCGGTCTTGTGGAATATGCGCCACGCCAGATTCCGTCACTTTACGAGGAGATAGATTCGTAATAGTTTTACTGTTTAATTTAATCTCTCCAGATTCTGATTTTCTAAGCCCTGTAATGGCTTCAATCAGCTCAGATTGTCCATTACCATCAATACCGGCAATACCGACAATTTCACCTGCTCTTACAGCTAGATTTAAACCTTTGACCATCATAGCTTGACGAGCATCTTTCACTTGCAAATCTTTAATAGAAAGAATGGCTTCTTTTGGTTTAGCTGGTGTTTTTTCTGTTTTAAAGTTAACTTGACGCCCAACCATAAGAGCGGCTAAGTCATCAACGTTGGTGTCTTTTACATTCACCGTATCAATACCTTCACCTTTACGGATGACGGTCACGCGATCACATACCTCCATAATCTCTTTTAATTTATGAGTGATTAAGATAATGGAGATGCCTTCTTTTGTTAAGTTACGCATGATACTAATCAGTTCTAAAATTTCTTGTGGCGTTAAAACAGCTGTTGGCTCATCTAAAATAATCACTTCAGCACCACGGTAAAGTGTTTTTAAAATTTCAGCCCGTTGTTGCATTCCTACTGAAATATCACGTACTTTCGCACTAGGGTCTACACTTAAACCATATCGATCAGACAATTCTTTAATTTCTTTTTCAGCTTGTTTAATATCAACGTAGCCCGCGCCTTTAGTTGGCTCACTACCTAAAATAATGTTTTGCGCGACCGTAAATGGTTCCACGAGCATAAAGTGTTGGTGGACCATCCCGATACCTAACTCGTTGGCGACATTAGGGTTGGTGATTTTAATTTTTTCACCACGAACGCGAATCTCTCCTTTTTCCGGTTGATAAAGACCAAATAAGACGTTCATCAAGGTTGATTTACCTGCCCCGTTTTCACCAAGTAAAGCATGTATTTCCCCTTTTTTAACTTGAAGGTTAATATTATTATTTGCTACAATGCCAGGGAATTCTTTACGAATGTTTAACATCTCAATAACGTATTTTTCCAAAATGTTCACTCCTTATCTTAAGGCTCGTAATAAAATCTCTAAATGAAAAGGGGAGAGTTACTAGCTTTTCATTTAAAGATTTTTAAGTTGGTTACCCCTTTTTAGGGGTAACCAAACTTATCAATTAAAGGTTATTCACAAACTCTTCTAATTCATCATCAGTTTGTGGTGCAACAACTTCGCCACTTAGAAGTTTTTCTTGCCATTCAGCTACAGCCGCTTTGATCTCTTCTGTATAAGCTTCTGTATTTGTTTCAGCGATGGCAATCGCATCGTCTTCAATACCTAATACGAGGTGCTCTCCACCAGGGAAGTCACCATTCATTGCGCGTGCTGCTACTTCTTGAACAGCAACATCTACACGTTTAACCATAGAAGTCAGTGTAACGTTCATGTCACCTTGTTGAACTTGCTCATATTGGTCACGGTCAACACCGATAACCCAAACGCCTGCTTCTGGATCGTTTTCAACACGGTTTCTAGCTTCAGTGAATACACCTAGACCAGTCGCACCTGATGCGTGATAAATTACATCAGCACCAGAAGAGTACATGTTGTTTGCGATTGAACGGCCTAAACCTTCATCAGCAAATGATTCAGCGTACTGAACTTGTACTTCAATATCAGGGTTAACAGATTTAGCACCTGCAACAAAACCAACTTCAAAGCGCTTGATTAGTGGACTTGTAACCCCACCGACAAAGCCAATGTTTTGTGATTCTGATTTAAGCGCAGCTGCAACACCTACTAGGAAAGAACCTTGTTCTTCAGCGAAAGTTACACTGGCAATGTTATCGCCTTCAACAACTTCATCAATAATTGAGAAGTGGCCATCAGGATTTTGGCTTGCTACTTGTTCAACTGCGTTGGCAAGTTGGTAACCTACACCAAAAATTAATTGGTAGTTTTGGTTTACCAAGTTGTTAAAGTTAGGTAAGAAGTCAGCAGCGTTTTGAGATTCAGCGTAATCATATCCTGTACCACGCTCTAAACCATTATCCATAGCGAAGCTTCAATACCTTCCCATGCAGACTGGTTAAATGAACGGTCATCAACACCGCCCTCATCTGTAACCATTGCTAATGAGAAGTCGCTAGAACCTTCTTCTTCATCACTTGAGCCTTCGTCTCCTGTAGCATCGTCATTTTGCTCTGTGTCTTGATCTGTTTGATCATCACTTGACTCATCATCAGTTGAGCCACAAGCACCAAGTACTAATACAGCTGCAAACAAGACTGACAAGATTAACAATAATTTGTTCTTCATTTTGTTACCCCCATTTTATGGTTAAATTTTGACCTGTATTGTTTTAAATTGTTACTAAGTTCTGCAAAAGGCAACTCAATCAATGCGCTTTCTCACAACATGAAATTGGAAAGCATCGCTTTTAAAATAATTAGCGGAGTAAAGAATCGGTTCATGATCTTTCGTGTAGTGCATTTGTCTTAGTAAGAGCAGTGCTTGATCAGGTCGGCAATGAAGTATAGCTGAGATTCTTTCATGGAACCAATCGGTTCAATGAATGTCTCAGCATAATGTATGCGCTTACCTGTATGATTTTCGATAAGTTTGAAGATGGAGTCTTGTGAGTGAATTAATCCAATCGGTACAAGATCATGATCAACTTTATCGATACAATACACCACGGGTTCACCATCTGCTGTTCTTACGCGTTCGACTCTCGCTAATGCTTGGACGTCCAACGAGTTAAAATGTGCTAAATCGCTGGCCGACGGCCTAACGACCTCAGCAGCGACAAATTGCGTTCCCGGTCTCTTACCTGCACGTCTAATCATGTCGGACACACTTCCTAATTCCTCAATGCCTGAAGAATAGATCGGTTTAGGATTAACAAAGATGCCATTTCCTAATCGACGTGTGACCATATTCTCATCAACTAATTGTTCAATAACCGCTTCCATTGTTGTTCGTGACACACGATAATTTGTTGCTAATTCATACAGAGGATGCAACCTTTCATTTGGTGGATAGATATCGTTTTCGATATCTTCTCGCATTTTTGAAAGCGTTTCATTATATTCCTTACTGTCTAAATAATCTTTCGACATGTTTCATCCCCCAGTAACATAAAACAAAATGATCGGTCATTTACAATATACCACTTTAACAATAAGAAATAAACACAAAAATGCGAAAAAGATATCTTTTCTACTAATCGAAATTGTGAAATTAGTCTGACAACTCTTGTACAAGAACCACTCTCGGCTTTGATCCTTCATGAGGACCCACGATGCCGCTTGCCTCCATTTCATCAATTAACCGCGCCGCACGATTGTAGCCAATACGGAATCTTCTTTGTAACATAGACACACTGGCCGTCTGCATTTCTACAACTAATTGCACGGCTTCTGGATATAGTTCATCGTCACTATGACTGGATGAGTCATCCACTTCATCTGGAATCATTTCTTCTTGGTAGTTTGCTTTTTGTTGCTCAATACAATAATCAACAACGGCTTCTACTTCCTCATCTGACAGAAATGCTCCTTGAATCCGGGTTGGTTTGGACGCACCGACTGGCATAAACAACATATCCCCTCGTCCCAACAATTTCTCTGCCCCACCACTATCTAAAATCGTGCGTGAGTCTGTTTGAGATGACACACTAAAAGCAATCCGAGAAGGAATATTAGCCTTAATCACACCTGTAATAACATCCACACTTGGACGCTGTGTCGCAATGATCAAATGAATCCCAGCAGCACGTGCCATTTGCGCAAGACGGGTAATGGCATCTTCTACCTCATTAGAGGCCACCATCATTAAATCAGCTAATTCATCGACTAAGACAACAATATAAGGAAGGAGTGGCTGTTCATCTTCTGGTGTATCCACTGTTTGATTATGTTTCTTAATATAGTTGTTGTAACCTTCTATATTTCTATTTCCCGTATCAGAAAACAAGTCATAGCGACGTTCCATTTCACTTACGACCTTTTTAAGCGCCTGTGCCGCTTTTTTCGGATCGGTTACAACCGGCGTTAGTAAATGTGGAATCCCGTTATAGACGTTTAATTCCACTTTTTTCGGATCAATCATCATTAATTTCACTTGGTGAGGTTTTGCGCGCATTAAAATACTAATAATAATCCCGTTAATACATACACTTTTCCCACTCCCGGTTGCACCGGCAACGAGTAAGTGCGGCATTTTATTTAATTCGTGTACGACTGCTTCACCTGAAATATCACGACCTAATATAAAGGATAAGACGGCTTCATCAGGTAACTGCTTAGCTTCAAATACTTCACGCATGGTCACCATGGATACTTCCTGATTCGGGACTTCGATACCAACAGCTGATTTTCCAGGTATCGGTGCTTCTATGCGGATATCTTTTGCTGCTAGAGCAAGTGCTAAGTCATCATGTAAATTCACAATTTTACTCACCTTTACCCCTGCCTCAGGATACACTTCATATTTCGTGACAGCCGGTCCTACGTGAACCCGTGTCACTTTTGCTTTCACTCCAAAAGAATCAAAGGTGGTTTCTAATTTCCTTACAATCTCTTGAATTTTCCCTTTTTCTTGCGATTTCTTTTTCTGCACCGGTGCCTCTAGTAAAGTCACGGGTGGTAGAACATAGTCCATATTTTCTTTCTCCGTCATCGGCTCTACGTGAAGATCAGTTTCTCCTTCTGTGACGACTTGGTCGGACATTTCTTTAGTCCGCCGATTAATGTCAGCTTTAGGCGTCGAGTTTAAGGAATCTATTTCCTTAAACGGAAAGGTCCCTTGTGATTCAAGCGTATCGTCATGATAATGAACATCAGTAAAGTCTTCAATGACGGGTTCTTTTATATCTTCTTTTGATTCGGATTGTTTTTTTTGTTTTGTTTGTTTGACGGCTGTCGTTCGCGTTTGTTCTTTTTGACCTTTGTTTAAAAGCACTGTTTTTTTCTTTTAGAAAACTAACCGCTGCTGAACCTTTATTCATCACATACTCAAAAAACGACGTTAATGAAAAATCGAACATGAATACAAGTGAAACAATTAATAAAAAGACAGCTAAAAAAAGTGAACCGGTGATCGATAATAATCTGTACGTGAGACTTAGTAGGATGGCCCCTACCATGCCACCACCAAGATTTTGGCTCGTTATGCCACCCAGTCTAAAATCATTAAATTGATCAAACGAATAACCAATGACTGATATGTCTTTAGTGAGAATCCAATCGCGGTAAAGAATAGCATGTGTTAGTAACATAAGTGACGTTAAAAAAACAAACACACCTAAAAAGCGTCTGGAGAATATATCAGGAAAACGTTGTTTGATCATCATATGTAAACCTAAAGCAAGTAAACTTAGTGGGATCAGACTGTACCAAAAGCCGAATAAAAAGCGGAAACTGGTGACTAAAAATAGCGGAATAATTCCTTCGCTTAACGACCAAGCGCCACTTCCAAATACAGCTAATAAAATAAAGCTCAAACCATATAATTCATATTTAAACGTTTCTGATATCGGTTTTCTGGATGTTTTTGATTTGCGTTTTGATTTTGTTTTTTTCTTTGTCATTGTATTCCCTCCCATCCCATCTATTATAGCATAATTTTTCTCATAACCTGTCTAACAAATTAAGCATCTTCACTAACTATACAGGAACACTTATGACACGTATGTCATTGATTTTCACTAACAAAAAAGCGAATCCATTGATTCGCTTTAATGTTGTAACCAAGACTTTTCAGTTAGTTCAAAAGCATCGTGTAAAGCATTAACCGCTTCACACACATCACTTTCCTTTACGAGTACCCAAATGGTCGTATGGCTATCCGCTGATTGTAAAATATCTATTTTCTTCTTTTTCAAACTACGCACAATCCGAGCCGTCACACCAGGTACGCCTGTCATCCCCGCTCCGACCACACTGACTTTTGCGCAATGAGTGGTTTTAACAGGATAATACCCAAGCGCTTGAATGATGTGAATCGCTTTATCACTTAGTAAATCAGGGACAGTAAATCTTAATCCTCCTGGAAACATGTTAATAAAGTCAACAGAAATACCCGCATCTGCTAAAGCACCGAATACATCCGCATGTAGCGTCTCTATATCCGAATCGGTTTCAATTTTAATTTGGGCAATACCTGTGATGTGCGCAATACCCGTAATGAGCCGGTCATTAATATCACGCCCAAGCGCCTGATCAATGGCACCTGTTACAAGCGTACCAACATCGGTCGCATGTGTTGAGCGAACACGAAGAGGTACTTTCCCTTGCATGGCGATTTCAACGGCACGTGGATGAACGACTTTAGCTCCTTGGTAGGCTAAATTAACGATTTCATTATATGTGACAACATCAAGCGTTCTTGCCCCCGGTACAATACGCGGGTCAGCTGTCTTAATGCCATCAACGTCAGTAAATATATCGACATAGTCAGCATTAAGGCTCGCACCAAGCGCTGCCGCTGATGTATCACTGCCACCACGTCCAAGCGTTGTAATATCGCCTTCTCTTGTTTGTCCTTGAAAGCCAGTAACGACAACAACATCAACAGTTTCTAATTCCCTGACTAAGCGCGTTGTGTCCATTTCCACAATTTTCGCTTGGGTAAAGTCATTCGTCGTAATAAAACCAGCTTGTACACCAGTTAAGGCCGTTGACGATACGCCCGATTTTTTTAATTGATTCGAGAACACAACAGCTGATAACACTTCACCACATGACAGCAGTAAATCATACTCGCGGTTTGAAATCGCATGATTAGGATAATCCACTAATGTTAATAACGCATCCGTCGCATAAGGGTCGGGTAGTCGTCCCATTGCCGAGACAACGACGACGACTTTATACCTTCATCTTTAGCCGCTTGTATGTGTTTAATAGCTTGTGTTCTGGCTGATTCATCTCTAACAGATGTTCCACCAAATTTTTGAACAACGATTTTCATATGCCACCTCTAATTTATAACCAATGATTTTTGACGAGTGATTCTGCAATTTGAACAGAATTCCACGCCGCTCCTTTTAATAGGTTATCAGAAACAATCCACATATGATAGCCATTTTCTTGATTTAAATCTTTTCTGATTCTTCCAACAAAGACATCAGGCAGTCCTGCCGCTGCAAGTGGCGTTGGATAGATTTGCTCTTCTGGTTTGTCTTGTAATGTCACCCCATCACTTGATGCGAGCAATGTTTTAATCTCTTCAACTGAAGGTGTATCGTCTAATTCAACGTAGACACTTTCAGCATGTGAAGTGAACACCGGTAACCTAACACATGTCGCTGCAACATTGATCGTCTCGTCATGCATGATTTTTTTCGTTTCATTGATCATTTTCATTTCTTCAAAGGTGTAACCATTATCAGTAAAGACATCAATTTGTGGCAAGGCATTAAAAGCAATTGGGTAATGCTTGTCTTCACCTTTTACCGGTAGTAATTCTGCTTTCATATCATCGCCGTTTAAAAAGTCTTCTGTTTGTGTTTTAAGTTCTTCAATCGCTTCAGCCCCCGAACCGGATACGGCTTGATAGGTTGAGACGATAATGCGTTTTAAACCATATTTAGCTTTTAGCGGCTGAAGAGCCGCTACCATTTGAATAGTCGAACAGTTTGGATTCGCAATGATGCCTTTATGATCTTTAATATCTGCCTCATTAACTTCTGGGACAACAAGTGGAACATTTCCATCCATTCTATAGGCACTCGTATTATCTACGACAACAGCCCCACGTTTAACTGCTTCCGGTGCGAATTTTTTAGAAACCCCACCGCCAGCTGAAAATAGGGCGATATCGATTCCTTCGAATGATTCAGGTGTGGCTTCTTCAACGGTATACGTCTGATTATTATAGGTTAACGTCTTACCTGCTGAACGTTTTGACGATAACAGTTTTAATTCATTGATTGGGAATTGGCGCTTTTCTAATGTTTCTAACATCTTTCTTCCAACGGCACCTGTTGCTCCAACGACAGCGACGTTATAAGTTTGTTGATTTGACATAATTTATTCTCTCCCTTGCAAGCTAGTTCAATTTTAAACTCTATTTTAACATAAATCATTCGATGAAATATATAGATTTTTGATATTTGTGAAAATTAGATCATTTAGTGTTTTGATGTAACACCGGTTGGAGTTGTTTCGACATTAAAGCATGTTCCAACGTCGGTTTAATAAGTGAAAACTCACTCACAATGGAATTCGGTTTTGTTTCTGGATTGTCTTGTGTAAATGGTACAAAATATATATGTTTCGTCTTTAATAATGACATAATGTTAACGCCGTTTTGACCAAGTCCGTCATTGGTTGAAATGGCAAGGACAACCGGTTTATTATTTCTTAATGTGGCTTTAGCCGCAAATAATACAGGCGTATCGCTAATACCTTGACTAAACTTACTGAGTGAAGTTCCTGTCATCGGCGCGATCACCAGTGCATCTAAAGGCGTGCTTGGTCCAAGACCTTCAGCTTCTACCATGGAGGTGACTGGCTTATATTCGGCACACTTTTCTATTTCTGCTAAAAAGTGTGCACTTGAACCAAAACGTGTATCTACTGTTTGAAGGTTATGTGACACAATAGGAATCACGGTATGACCAAGTGATTTAATCTCTTGAATCATCGGTATTACTTGGTCAACGGTACAAAAAGACCCGGTTAACCCAAAGCCAATACGTTTTTTATCCACACATACTCACCCGTCTTTCTATTCGTTTTGACTGAGCTCTTCAATAATCGCTGTCGCAATAATCGTCCCTGCTGTTTTTGGTGCTACCTTTGCCGGTATGCCCAAAGCATGAATGACACGTAATTCACGTTTTTTCGCATAATCAAAATCAACGCCCCCTGCAGGGAAGCCAAGTCGATAATGAGTTGTTCACGTGTGAGCTGATCGAGTACTGTAGATGTTAACATCATGGCAGGGATCGTATTAATGAAAAGGTCAGTTGATTTAATATATGCATCAAGATCCTTTAAGTGAAAGCCATGATAGCCCAAACTATTTGCTTTTGCGATATCTTTTTGTTTTCTTACACCAACAAACACATCGGCTCCTAACTTGAAAAACCTATCAGCAACAATGTCACCGACACGACCGAAGCCTAATAAAACGACGCGTGATTGGTACAGCGTTTTTTTCATGTGCTTGATTGCTAGCATAATAGTGCCTTCAGCCGTTGGCACAGCGTTATAAATAGCGACATCATCTCTGGCAAATATTTCAATAACAGTCACCTCAGAGTCATCAGCCAACTCACGCAGGCGCTTAGAAGCAATACCCGTAAAAACAAACGCCCCTTGTTTCATACGTTTAAAGCTATCTTTTGGTAAATAGAGGCGATCTTGACTGAAACTAGCCATAATCTCATCATCATTTGAAATGCCTGTAATCGGTAGAATGACGGCGTCTAACTCCTCAAAAGGAATTAAATGAAGCGGCACATTCTCATTCGGATAGATTGCATCAAATCCAACAAGATACAAATCAGCTACTTCAGCCAATTTTTCCATACACGCTAAGTAACGCTGGTCACCGCCTAATAGGGCTATTTTTCTTTTTATCATATTCCTTCACCCCCTTAATCATTATAGTGATATATTCAGTATACGTGGTAAACGAGCACACGTGCTTTATCTTTCAATTAAAATAATATCTTGCCCAATCACTCTAATATTCTCCCATGATAACATTAAACTTTGCTCATCTTTTCTTAAACCTAACATCGAATATTTCGGAATCACCAACTGCTGAATCTCGCCATTCATTAAGTTAAACTCAAGGTCTAGTTCTTGAATAAATCCAAGACGCTTTCCTTTATTAGCTTCAATAAATTCCTTCCCTTTTAATGATTCGAATCGCATAGACGTCCTCTCCTTCGTAACAAATGATGATAGATATATATGACAAACCTCTTGTATGTATGTGATGACAACGAACGTTAATTCAAACAACTTTACAGAATATTAGTCTAAAAAAAAGAAGCCCAAAGGCTTCTTTTTTCTATTCACTGATTGACACAGTATTATTTATTGTTTTTTTCTTGTTCTTCAAGAAGCACAGCTTTACGTGATAAGTTCACACGGCCTTGACGATCGATTTCTTTCACTTTAACCATGATTTGGTCGCCTTCTTTTACAACATCTTCTACATTGTTTGTTCGTTCAATTTGCAATTCAGAAATGTGAATCAAACCATCTTTACCTTTGAAAATTTCAGCAAAAGCGCCGAATTTCTCTATACGTTTAACGGTCGCAAGATACATTTCACCGACTTCAACTTCACGTACGATATCTTCAATTAACTTTTTAGCTTTTTCATTCATCGCTTGATCTGTTGAAGCGATAAAGACTTTACCATCTTGTTCGATATCAATTTTTACGCCAGTTTCATCAATGATTTGATTGATTTGCTTACCACTTGGTCCAATCACATCACGTATCTTTTCAGGTTTAATATACATCGTCATAATCTTAGGCGCATACTCAGATAGCTCTGATTTCGGCTCATTGATGACTTCTAACATATGTGAAAGAATATGCATCCGACCGATTTTAGCTTGCTCTAACGCTTCTTTTAAGATGTCACCGCTTAAACCATCAATCTTAATGTCCATTTGAAGCGCGGTTACACCTTTAGCCGTACCCGCTACTTTAAAGTCCATATCGCCTAGGAAATCTTCCATCCCTTGAATATCACTGAGTACAGTGTAATCGTCACCTTGTTTCACAAGACCCATCGCAATACCAGCAACTGGTGCTTTAATTGGGACACCCGCATCCATCATAGCAAGTGTTGAAGCACAGATTGATGCTTGTGATGTTGAACCATTCGATTCAAGTACTTCTGATACTAAACGAATCGTGTATGGGAAGTCTTCTTCAGCAGGAATGACTTTTTCTAATGCACGTTCACCTAGTGCCCCGTGACCAATTTCACGACGACCTGGTCCACGGATCGGGCCTGTTTCCCCAACACTAAATGATGGGAAATTATAGTGGTGCATAAAACGTTTAGATTCTTCTAAGTCTAATCCATCAAGAATTTGCACATCACCTAACGCACCTAGCGTACACACACTTAAAGCTTGGGTTTGACCACGTGTAAACAAACCAGAACCGTGTGTACGTGGTAAGAGATTAACCCGTGACGTTAACGGACGGATTTCTTCCGGACGACGACCATCTGGACGGATTTTTTCTTGCGTAATCAATCGACGAACTTCGTCTTTTACCATTTTATCTAAAATATCTTTGACTTTTTTAATCGTCTCTTCATCAGCATCATTCGCTTCAAAAGATTCAACAATCTCAGTTTTCACAGCTTGAATCGCTTCTTCACGCGCATGTTTTTCCATGACCTGAATCGCTTCATTTAATTTAGGGCGCGCGGTTTCGTTTAATTCAGCAAGAAGTACTTCATCTAAATTAAATAACTTAACGTCCATTTTTTCTTTACCCATTGCGGCGTAGATGTCTTCTTGGAAAGCGACAAGACGTTTGATTTCTTCATGACCGAACATGATGGCTTCTAGCATCACTTCTTCCGGCACTTCATCTGCGCCAGCTTCAACCATGTTGATGGCCTCTTTCGTACCAGCAACTGTTAAATCAATGTCACTTTTTTCGCGTTGTTCAACCGTTGGGTTGATGACAAACTCACCATCGACACGGCCAACAATCACACCGGCAATTGGTCCGTCAAATGGAATGTCAGAGACGCCTAAAGCAACAGATGAACCGATCATTGCGGCAATATCTGAAGGAGCATCTTGGTCCACACTCATCACCATACTAATGACTTGAACATCGTTACGGTAGCCATCTGGGAAGAGTGGACGAATTGGACGGTCAATCAAGCGTGATGTTAAAATCGCACGTTCACTTGGACGACCTTCACGTTTAATGAATCCACCTGGAATTTTACCTACTGCGTATAAACGTTCTTCATAGTTCACCGTTAACGGGAAGAATGGTAGGTCTTTTGGTTCCTTAGAACCTGTTGCTGTTGCTAATACTGATGTGTCACCGTAGTGTACCATACAAGCGCCATTGGCTTGTTTGGCTAATTCACCCACTTCAACGATAAATGGTTTGCCAGCGATTTCTGTTTTGAATACTTGTTTGTTTGACATATAAAAACCCTCTCTTTTATTAAGTATGACCACTCACCGGGGTTAATGAACAATCCTATTGCATCTGGTTTTCAACTTGCTCCATCCTGATCAAAAATTACAGTCCACTATAATCTTTGATCAGAATCGAGCGCAAGGGTTGTTATGTATTAAACTGGGTAGTGGCTAAGTTTTTTATACCTATAGAAAAAGCGGGAAAAATTCCCGCTTTTTGCTTCTATCGACGTAAACCTAATTTTTCAATTAGTTGACGGTAACGTGTAACGTCTTTGTTACGTAGATAAGTTAATAAGTTACGACGTTTCCCAACCATTTTCAATAGTCCACGACGTGAGTGGTGATCCTTTTTGTGTGTACGTAAGTGATCGTTTAAGCTATTGATTTCTGCAGTTAGGACAGCGATTTGAACCTCTGGAGATCCCGTATCGTTTTCGTGTGTTTTGAACTCGTTAATAAGTTCATTTTTACGTTCTTGTGTGATTGCCATCCTGTTCACCTCCTATTGTTTCTTATTAAAAACCCCTATCCCCTAGCAAACGTTGGAGTTATCGTGTTGCCAAGCGGATGGTTTCCGTTTACTAGATTAACCTTTTTCAACGAAAAATGCAAGTGTTAGCTCTTATTTTTTAAAATTATTTGTCGGATTGTTTGTTCGTCTTGCTCAATTTGAGCAACGAGTGAATCAATCCCGTCAAATTTTAATTCTTCTCTTACGTATTGTTGCCATTCTATTTCAACTGTTTTACCGTATAAATCTCCTGCATAATCTAAGAAGTGCACTTCTAACTTCACTTGTTCTTTTGAATCTTCAAAAGTTGGATTGTAGCCTAAGTTAGCCATACCATCGACCTGTTTACCGTCAATCAAGGCGGTAACATAATAGACCCCTGTCTTAGGAAGCGCTTGTGACTCATAGACGCTAAGTTAGCCGTTGGATAGCCAATCGTCCGCCCTCTTTTATGGCCATGGACAACGGTCCCTCTCGTTTTTAAGGGACGAGTAAGTAAGTTTTGCGCTTCATCAACACGCCCAGCTTTTAATAATTCCCGAATGCGGGTAGATGAGACTTTTTCTGTCTGATCCGTAAACTTCTCAACAATGGTCACAGAAAAATGACCTTCAGCATCATCGACAAGGGTGTGGACGTTTCCTCTTCCTTTATGTCCATAACTAAAGTCAAATCCACTCACTAAATGTTTGACATTCAAATCAATAATGAACCGATCGATAAATACTTTCGGTTTTAACTTAGCTAATTCTTTCGTAAATTCAACCACATATAAGAAATCCACACCACATTCATCAAAAATCACAATCTTCTGTTCCATCGTTGTTAAATATTCGACTGCCCCAGGTTGTTTCATTAATACCTCTTTAGGGTGCGGTGTAAAGGTCATAACCGCTAATGCTAATTGTTTATCTGTGGCAATTTGTTTCGCTTCTTGAATAACCCGTTGATGCCCTAAATGCACGCCATCAAAAAAACCGATGGCTAATACAGCGGGTGTCTGTGGTTTATCTTGCGTTTCTGTTGATAATCTTATCACTTCCATAAAAACTCTCCTCTACAGATTAAACCCGCGCAAAGACTTGATGACTGTTTGATCATTCGGATGGGTTTGATAAATGGCTAACAACTCACCATTATGTTCCATCCGATAAGGTGTATCCGCTAAAAAGCCTTCTGGACGTTTGAGCTTTTGACCAAAACCAATCTTTATTTTTGTCTTTTCATCTACTTCCCACACAGGTAAATGCGCGAGTCCTGTTTGTAATGGGTGCAAAATGGTATGTAGGGCTTGTTGTTCTTTTAATTGTTCAAGTTCATCTAATGTTACCGCTTCTTTTAATGTAAACGCAGCAGAACGTGTGCGAATAAGGTGTGACATATGCGCCGGATAACCTAACGCCTTGCCAATATCAACGCATAATGTTCGAATATACGTCCCCTTTGAAACGGTAGCTTCAAATGAAAACCGAGCCACGTCACCCTCTATTCGTATAGAACCAGGTGCTAGTGTCAGTTCTTTAACATGAATCTGACGTGTCGGTCGTTCAACCGGCATCCCCTGTCTAGCATACTCATATAATTTTTTACCGTTTACTTTCACCGCAGAATAGAGCGGGGTTATTTGCGTTGTCTCACCTAAAAATTGTCGTAACACTTTCCGTACTTCGACTTCTTCAAAAGGCTTCAAAACAGGCTGTGTCTCTAACACTTCACCTGTCTGGTCTTCTGTTGTTGTTGAAACACCTAACGTTATTTCAGCTTGATACGTTTTATCCGTATCTGTTAAATAAGGCACCACTTTGGTCGCCTCGCCGATACAGATTGGTAACACACCGCGCACATCAGGATCAAGTGTCCCTGTATGTCCGACTTTCTTTGTATTAAAAATCCGGCGTAACTTCATCACACAATCATGACTCGTAAAGCCAATAGGTTTATCTAAATTCACAATACCATCTGTCATTTTCCAACACTCCTTAGTGTAAAAAACAAAGGAAAACCCTTGTCTATTGTAGCACAAGGGTTCTAGTTTAAGCTATCTTAATCATTTGATTCGTGTAAGTCTCGAATAAGCTTTTCAATTCGATTACCCGTCTCGATCGTATGATCGATTTCGAAGAAGAGTTCAGGTGTTTTTCTCAACCGAATCCGGTGACCAATTTCTGAACGAATAAAGCCTTTGGCTTTTGTTAGTCCAGTCAGTGTCGCCTCTTTCTCATCTTCACTACCTAGAATCGTCAGATACACCGTTGCTTGTTGTAGATCACCCGTTACTTCAACATCAGTAATCGTAACAAAACCAACACGTGGATCTTTAATTTTGCGATTAAGAATATCGCCTAACTCTTTTTTCATTTGCTCTGCTACACGATTTGCACGCAGTTGACTCATATAAAGTCACCTCTAACTTTCAAATATCTTTCTCTTTAGTCATACCACTCACGGTCAATATTTAAACATTCTATGCGCAGGTTTTGATCAAGTAATTGAATGGCTTGATCTATCACCCGCTCACATGGCACGCGAGCATTAGCGACAGTGACAAGACCTAGCATCGTTCGTTGCCAGAGGTCTTGATGATCTAATTCACTGACACTGATATTTAGTCCTCTTAGTTGATGCAGAATACGTTTTAACACATGACGCTTTTCTTTTAATGAATGGGCATCATAAATTTTACAATCCACTTCAACATAAAGTAGCATTAGCGCTTAATTTCTTCCATCACGAAGCACTCAAATACGTCGCCTTCTTTAATATCATGGAAGTTCTTCAGCGTAATCCCACACTCATAGTTTGTGGCAACTTCTTTGACATCATCTTTAAAACGTTTCAGTGTATCAATTTCTCCTTCAAAAACAACCACACCATCACGAATGACTCGTACACCTGCATCACGTGTGATTTTGCCTTCTATGACATAACTTCCAGCAATCGTACCGATTTTAGACACTTTGAACGTTTCACGTACTTCCGCTTGACCAATAACTTTTTCTTCGAACTCAGGATCAAGCATCCCTTTCATCGCTTGTTCAATTTCTTCAATCGCTTTATAAATAATACGGTGTAAGCGCACATCAACATTCTCAGTATCGGCTGCTTTTTTCGCATTATTATCTGGGCGCACGTTAAATCCAATCACAATCGCATTTGAAGCTGATGCTAAAATGATATCTGATTCCGTAATGGCACCAGCACCCGTGTGAATAATATTAATCTTCACACCTTCAACATCAATTTTCTTCAGCGATGCCGCAAGAGCTTCAGCTGAACCTTGAACATCGGCTTTAAGGATGATATTTAAGTCTTTAATATCCCCTTGCTTAATCTTTTCAAATAAGTCTTCAAGACTTACTTTTGATTGTTCGCCGCGACGTTCTTCTAATTGTTTTTGTTGACGCAATTCACCAATTTGACGCGCTGTTTTTTCATCTTCAAATACAACAAACCGATCGCCTGCTTGAGGAACATTACTTAAACCTGTAATTTCAACAGGTGTTGAAGGGCCAGCTTTCTTAATCCGTTTACCTAAATCATTCACCATGGCTCTCACGCGACCAAAGGTGTTACCAACGACAATTGGATCACCGACGCGTAACGTCCCGTTTTGAACGAGAAGGGATGCGACAGCACCGCGGCCTTTATCAAGTTCTGCTTCAATAACTGTACCGTTGGCACGACGATTGGCATTGGCTTTTAATTCTTCTACTTCTGCAACAAGTAGAATCATCTCTAGTAATTCTTCAATACCTTCGCCTTGAAGAGCTGACATCGGTACGAAAATCGTATCCCCACCCCAGTCTTCGGAAATGAGTTCATATTCTGTGAGTTCTTGCATCACACGGTCAGGATTAGCCGCTTCTTTATCCATTTTATTCACAGCCACAATAATTGGCACTTCTGCCGCTTTAGCGTGATTAATCGCTTCAACTGTTTGAGGCATAACCCCATCATCAGCTGCTACGACTAGAATAGCAATATCTGTTACTTGAGCCCCGCGTGAACGCATGCTTGTAAAAGCCGCGTGACCTGGTGTATCAAGGAACGTGATTTTTTTACCCGCATCGGTACGGATTTGATACGCCCCAATATGCTGGGTAATACCACCTGCTTCACCAGCTGTCACACGCGTGTTACGGATAGAATCTAGTAAAGTTGTTTTACCATGATCAACGTGTCCCATAATTGTGACAACGGGTGGGCGTTCTTTAAGATCCTTCTCATCATCAATTTCAATATATTGTGTTAAGTCTGTTTTTTCAACTTCTACTTCTTTTTTAACGGCCATACCATATTCACCTGCGATAAGTTCAATGGTATCTTCATCTAAATCTTGGTTCTTATTTGCCATGACACCTGCAAACATTAACTTTTTAATAATGTCATTGGCCGGTTTGCCGAGCAATTCACCAAGTTCAGTGACATTTAAAGTACCCGAATACGTTAACGCATTGTCATCTTCTTCAACAGTTTCAGCTACGTCTCCTGATACAGCATAATGCTGATTGAGTAACTCTACTTCATCATCTGTCATCGTTGACATGTGATTTGTGACGTCACTTCCTAATTCTTTCAATGTATTGACAACATCTTTACTTGATAATTCGTGCATTTTGGCATATTCATAGACTCTTACTTTAGCCATACAGTCACCTCCGAGTTTTCTAATCGAGCAATGATACTATCTTTTTCGCAAAACCTTGATCGGTTATGGCCACAGCCACTCGTCGTGATTTGCCTACTGCTTGAGAGAGCAAAGCTTCTTCAACAAATGTGACACACGGTATACCATAATGATGTGACTTGTCTGTCAAACTCTTTTTAGTATTTGTACCGATATCCGATGCAAGCAACACGAGCTTTGCTTCTTTTGACCGAATCACTTTTAAGATCTGATCTTCACCAAAAACAATCGCGCGTGCACGTGTAGCTAGGCCTAATAAATTTAAGATTTTCTGATCATTACTCAATGGTTTCACCATTTACTACTTTTTTTAATGCATTATATATAGATTGAAGGTCATTCGTTTGTAAATGACGTTCAAGAACATGATTTTTTTCCGCCTTTTCAATAACAGCTAAATCATTTGCGACATAATATCCCCGACCATTTTTCTTTCCAGACGGGTCAACGAAGATGTCGCCCTCTTTTGTTTTAACGATCCGAATCAATTGATCTTTTTCATACATCTCTTGCGAGACGAGACATTTTCTTAGTGGTGTCTTTCTATTCTTCTTTGGCATCTTAAAACACCTCCTAATTAAATAAATCGTCCATGTCTTCAAATAATGGGCTATGTTCTTCGTTTGTTTCGATGACTTTTAAGTCTTCTTCTGCAACAATACCCAGTTCTTTTGCATCTGATTCACTCTTAATATCAATTTTCCAACCGGTTAATTTCGCCGCCAGACGTGCATTTTGTCCACGTTTACCGATAGCTAATGACAATTGATTATCAGGGACAATGACGGTCGTTGCTTTATTATCTTCATCAACGATGACTTTTGTCACTTTAGATGGACTGAGAGCATTAGAAACATATTTAACAGGATCATCTGAGTATTCTACGATATCTATTTTTTCACCTTTTAACTCATCAACCACTGTTTGAACACGTTGTCCACGCTGTCCAACACATGAACCGACAGGATCAATGTCTTCATCAGCAGCATAGACAGAAATCTTCGAGCGATCGCCCGCCTCACGTGCGACTGATTTAATCTCAACGGTCCCATCATAAATTTCTGGTACTTCTGTTTCAAACAAACGTTTTAACAGACCCGGATGTGTGCGTGACACATAGACTTGCGGACCTTTATTTGTATTCTCTACTTTTGTCACATAGACTTTGATGCGGTCATGCACACGATACGATTCGGTTGTCATCCGCTCAGATTCAGCTAATTTCGCCTCCACTTTTCCTAAGTCAATATAGACAAAGCGTGGATCGACCCGCTGAATAATCCCATTCATAATGTCATCTTCACGCTCTTGGTATTCACTGAAAATCACACTACGCTCCGCTTCGCGGACGCGTTGGGTCACGACTTGTTTGGCTGCTTGTGCGGCAATTCGGCCGAAATCACGTGGCGTCACTTCAACTTCGACAACATCTTCAACTTCGTATGATGGGTCAATTTCTTTTGCTTTGTCAATGGAAATCTCTTCTTGAGGGTCCAATACTTCCTCTACGATTTCTTTACGAGAGAACACTTGCATCTTTCCTGTGTTTTCATCTAACGCTACCCGAACATTACTTGCTGATTTAAAATTCTTTTTATATGCAGAAATGAGGCCGCTTCTAACGCCTCCATTAACAAATCTTTATCAATGCCTTTTTCTTTACTTAAATAATTTAGGGCATCAAATAGCTCTTTACTCACGTTGTTTCCTCCTTTAGTTAAATGATACCGCTAATCGAGCTTTTGCTATTTTCTTATACGGTACGTCTAATGTTTTTTTACGGGTTTTATCCTTGTATTCAATCGTGACGATATCATCTTCAGATAAACCAACAAGGTCTCCCTCAATCGCTTTAAAACCACTGATCGGTTCATAAAACTTTAAGTAGACATGATGGTGCATGAATTTTTGAAAATCTTCACGTTTTTTTAGCGGACGTTCAGCTCCTGGTGATGACACTTCTAAATAATAAGGATCTTTGATTGGATCATCTTCATCAAGAGATTCACTTAAACGTTCAGAGACAAGGCCACATTCTTCAATATCTACGCCGCCTTCTTTGTCAATAAACACGCGCAAATAAAAACTTTTACCTTCTTTAACGTATTCAATATCAACGAGTTCTAAACCTAAATCAGCTAAAATGGGTTCTACTAAGTTTTGGGTTATTTCTGTTACACTCACTTGTTTCGCCTCCTTCAAAATGGTACATCTGTCAATTCATCACGAGTATTTTTACAATGTTAAATCCCTTGCCGTAAGACAAGGGATTGACGTGTACAACATTTAGCTACATGACCATAAAGCAGTGAAAAGTGCCAGGCACTCTTCGTTCACGACCATTAAAATCTAAACCAATCATAGCACAACTTTCTATTGAATTCAAGTTGTGAAGTTGTAAAGAAAGGGAAGGTTTAGAAAAGTGATAGTTGATTTTTTTCTTCCATCCCATTTAAACAACCTTGTTGGTCTAAATATTCTAGCACTGTTTTAGAAATACGGCTTCGTTCTCGTAAATCTTCTTTAGATAAGAATTCACCATCTTCACGTGCTTTCACAATGTTAAGAGCGCATTCGTCCCTAAACCATCAATCGCATTAAATGGTGGCAGTAACCCGTCTCCGTCAACGATGAAATCTGTTGCACTTGATTTATATAAATCTACTTTTTTGAAGTGGAAACCACGCATATTCATTTCAAGTGCTAACTCCAAAACGACAACTAAACTCTTCTCTTTCGGCTGAGCATCGTTTCCTTTTTGATAGATGTCTTTGATTCGATTACGAATCGCCGTTTCACCTTTGATCATCGTATCAATTTCAAAGTCACTCGCACGAACAGTAAAGTACGCCGCGTAAAACAGAATCGGGTGATGCACTTTGAAGTAGGCAATACGAATCGCCATTAATACATAGGCTGAGGCGTGCGCTTTAGGGAACATATATTTAATCTTACGACAGGAATCAATATACCAATCAGGGACATCATTTTTCTTCATTTCCACGACCCATTCATCCTTAACCCCTTTCCCTTTACGCACCGATTCCATAATGGTAAAGGCTAGTGACGCGTCAAGTCCTTTATGCATCAGATAGACCATAATATCATCACGACAACCAATCACCTCAGGTAATTGGCAAATACCTTTATTGATTAGTTCCTGGGCATTACCGAGCCATACATCTGTCCCGTGAGAGAGTCCTGATATAATGACTAATTCAGCAAACGTACTCGGTTTTGTATCTTCTAACATTTGACGAACGAACTTGGTCCCAAATTCAGGTACCCCTAACGTCCCAGTTTCACACATAATCTGTTCCGGCGTCACACCTAAAACATCTGGTGAACCGAAGATTTTCATCACTTCATCATCATCGGTTGGGATCTCTTGCGGGTCAATACCTGATAAATCTTGCAGCATCCGGATCATTGTCGGATCATCGTGACCGAGAATATCAAGTTTTAATAAGTTATCGTGAATCGAATGGAAGTCAAAGTGTGTGGTCTTCCACTCTGAGTTCCGGTCATCGGCTGGGTATTGAATTGGTGAAAAATCGTAAATATCCATGTAATCAGGGACAACAATAATTCCACCCGGGTGTTGACCAGTTGTTCGTTTAACACCAGTACATCCTTGAACTAAGCGATCCACTTCGGCATTTTTAATAAATAAGCCATTATCTGAAGCATACCCTTTGACATAACCGTAAGCCGTCTTTTCTGCGACGGTCCCAATTGTACCTGCTCGGTAAACATTGTCTTCACCAAAGAGTACTTTTGTATAGTTGTGAGCGACCGGTTGATACGCACCAGAAAAATTCAAATCAATATCAGGGACCTTGTCCCCTTTAAAACCGAGGAACGTTTCAAAAGGAATATCTTGACCATCTTTTTTATAAGGTGTGCCGCATTCTGTACAATCTTTATCTGGTAAATCAAAACCGCTCCCGTACTCTCCGTTAGTAAAGAAATGATGGTGTCGACACTTCGGACAGACGTAATGTGGCGGTAAAGGGTTTACTTCCGTTATTTCTGTGAAGGTTGCAATGAGTGACGACCCAACGGACCCACGGGAACCAACAAGGTAACCATCATCGAGTGATTTTTTCACGAGTTTATGGGAAATCAAATAGATAACCGCAAACCCGTGTCCAATAATACTCTTTAACTCTTTTTCCATCCGGTTGACGACAAGTTCTGGTAACTCATCACCATATAAGTTATGCGCAAACTGGTAACTCATATCACGAATCTCTTGATCTGCTCCTTCAATTTTAGGTGTATACAAATCATCTTTGACCGGGGTCACATATTCAATGAGATCACTGATTTTATGCGTATTTGTTACAACAATTTCTTTTGCCTTCTGTTCACCTAAAAATTGAAAAGCTTCCATCATCTCATCTGTCGTTCTGAAATAAGCATCTGGTAAGGTTTGACGACTGAGCGGATTGGCATTTTGTGATTTAATCAAGATTTGTCGGTAAATCTTATCGCGTTCTTCGATGTGATGGACATTCCCAGTCGCTACACACGGCTTACCTAACTCATCCGCTAGCTCGGTGATGTTTCTTAAAATATCGTACAGTTGAGCCTCGTTTTGAATAAGTTCCCGGGTAATGAGTGGGTAATAGTTAGCGGGTGGATGCACTTCAATATAATCATAAAATTCTGCCACACGAAGGGCATCTTCCTTTGATTTTTGCATCATCGTTTCAAACACTTCACCCTTATCACATGCTGAACCAATCAAAATCCCTTCACGCAATTGCGTTAGCTTTGAACGCGGGACACGGGGGACATAATGGAAATAGTCAATGTGTGCCATAGAAATAATCTTAAACATGTTTTTAAGTCCTACTTGGTTTTGAGCGAGTAGGACGGCATGGTAAGGTCTTGCGCGTTGATAACTGTTGCCCTCACCCATATGGTCATTAAACTGGTTATGATTATAAATCTCGCGTTCCGCTGATTCTTTAATTAATTTCCATAATAAGTACGCCGTTGCTTCCGTATCATAAATGGCCCGGTGATGCTGAGTCAGTTCAATATTATAATATTTACACAACACATTCAGTCGGTGACTTTTGAGTTGTGGTAAAATAAATCGTCCAAGTTCAAGCGTATCAATCACCGGATTAGTTGCTTCTGGTAACCCCGCTTTAATAAAGCCTTGATTAATAAAACCCATATCAAACTAGCGTTATGAGCGACTAAAATATCATCACCCATAAAGTCTTTAAATTCTTTTAAAACCTCTTCTACTTCAGGCGCATCTACTAACATATCATCCGTAATACCTGTGAGATTAATGATCGTCTCAGACAGTGGCTGGTGTGGATTACTGAATCGTTCAAATCGTTCAATGATTTCGCCGTCTTTTACTTTGACCGCCGCCAGTTCAATAATCGTATCATAAACCGCTGATAAACCTGTCGTCTCAACGTCAAATACAACATAAGTAGCCTCATCTAAAACAATATCTTTCGCATGGTATGCAATTGGGACACCATCATCGACCAGATTGATTTCAACCCCATATAACATTTTAATACCTAATTGCTGGGCTTTACCGTGTGCTTCAGGAAAGCCTTGCGCCCCGGCATGATCAGTAATGGCTATCGCTTTATGCCCCACTTCGCTGCCTGTTCCACAAGCTGTGCTGGTGAGAGTACCGCATCCATTTGCGACATCATCGTATGTGCATGTAATTCGATCCGCTTCTCATCCTCTGGATACGTATCTTCTCGTGTCGCCACTGTTATTTCATTTAAATCATTCATCATCATCGTTAACTCATTGCTAAAAGTATCGGTCTGGATGGTTCCTCTGACTTTTACCCACATCCCTTTTTTCACCCGAGCCAACCGTTCTTTATCTCGATCATCACGGGAGAACATTTTAACACTAAAGGAATCGGTATAATCTGTTATTTTGGCAATCAATAAATGACGACCTGATTTTAGTTCTCTAATTTCAGCATCAAACACATAGCCTTCAAAGATAATACGACGATTTTCTTCAGTGATTGATTCCATTGATACGGCTTCTTCTTTGATTGGATAACCAATGACAAGAGCTTCATCCTTATTTGGATCGTCAGCTTTTGCCTTTTGCTGTTTTTGCTGATCTTCCATTGCTTTTTTGACCATCAATTTATCTTCTAATGCTTTTTGTTCTTGGAACTTTTGAATATCTTCTGTCTTCACTTCTGTTTCGCATTCGACTTTCCATGTCGGCAAGCCGTACTTTAGACAGTAGCTTCGGAATGAGTCGTTAAATCGATTTTTAAGAACCACACTTTCTGTTTCATTCCGTGCTTTTAAATATAATTTTTGATTCTTTACGACTGGCAACTGTTGTTCAATCCAATCACGGTAAGCCGGCGAGAGTGCCGCACTTGATTCTAGAAAGTCACGCCAATAATATTGCATCAATTCACCATCAACAGATTGTTCACGTGATTGAATCGTAAAATCAATGGTCGCGACTGACTGAAACGTCTGCTGCAGTTTCATCCGAAATTGCTTAAACATTTGAATGGGTAACACATGTGGTAACTCAAAATGAAACACCCATTGTTTCTTTTTCTTATAGACATCCAGCTTTAAAAGTTGTGCTTCCGTAAAATAAGAGGCGCGATCGGCTTCTTCAATCTGTAGTTGCTCTAATAAAATAGTCATCTTTTCAGTTGGCGATGTTTTCATGACAATCCTCCTCACTGTTTGTAACGGAAAACCCTTGTTCTTCAACAAGGGCTTCGATTACTTATATAGTCTTGATATAGGCCATTAATTGTTCGATCGTCATCTCTTGTTTTTCATCACGTGTTCGTTCTTTAACTTCTACAATACCTTCTGTTGCTTTTTTACCGACCGTTACACGGACAGGTAAGCCAATCAAGTCACTTTCAGCAAACTTCACGCCTGCCCGTTCTTTTCTATCGTCGTATAACACGTCAACACCAGCATCCGTTAATTGTTCATATAAGGTGTCGCCAAGCTGTGCTTGTTCATCATTCTTACTGTTGACGACAACAAGATGAAGATCAAATGGCGCCACTTGTTTCGGCCAAACAATACCTGCATCATCATGATGTTGTTCAACAATAGCTGCAAGTGTACGAGAGACACCAATACCGTAACAACCCATGGTCAATGTTTCACTTCGACCTTGGTCATTTAAGACTTCTGCCCCTAATTCTTTCGCATAAAACTGCCCTAACTTAAAGACTTGACCAATTTCGATACCTTCTGCGAAGGCGATCACACCTTTACCGTCAGGTGACTTGTCTCCTACTTGGATAAAGCGAATGTCTTCATACGTAAACGTACCAAAATCGCGTGTCGGGTTGACATTAATATAGTGGTAACCATCTTCATTTGTCCCACATGTTGCGTTGGCAACACTTTTCACAGCTAAGTCACAAATGACTTGAATGTCTTCATGGACACCAACCGGTCCGAGTGAGCCAAAATCAGCGCCTAACTGTTCACGCGCCTCACGTTCAGTAGCCATTTCGACATTTTCCGCTTGTAAGACGTGCTTTAATTTGATGTCATTCACATCATGATCCCCACGTGTGACAACGAGCACATATTTCTCATCTGCCTTAAACAGTAATGATTTTAAGCCTTTTTCACGTGCATGACCTAAGAAGTCTGCGACTTCTTGCATCGTTTTTTGATTCGGTGTTGCTATCTTTTCAAGAGTCAGTGGTGTTTCAGTTGATGGCTCATAGTCATCATATACCTCTGCCATCTCAATATTCGCCGCATAATCTGACTCCGTAGAATAAGCAATCGTATCTTCTCCGACTTTTGAAAGAGCCATAAATTCATGCGTATCTTTACCACCCATGGCACCTGAGTCGGCAATCACTGCTCTAAAGTTTAAACCTAATCGGGTGAAAACACGACTATAGCTTCATACATCGCACGGTAACTCTCATCTAAACTTTCATCTGTTAAATGGAAAGAATAAGCATCTTTCATAATAAATTCACGGCCTCTTAACAAACCAAATCGCGGACGACGTTCGTCACGGAATTTCGTCTGAATTTGATACAGAGTGAGTGGCAATTGTTTATAGCTTCTGACTTCATCACGCACAATACTTGTGACGACTTCTTCATGTGTTGGCCCTAACACGAACGCACGATCATGTCGATCGTTTAAGCGCATCAGTTCAGGCCCCATCTTATCCCAACGGCCCGACTCTTGCCACAACTCAGCTGCTTGAAGTGCTGGCATAAGCACTTCATTCCCACCAATCGCATCCATTTCTTCTCTGATCACTTTCTCTATTAAGTTTAAAACTTTCTTACCAAGAGGGAGGAATGTATAGACGCCTGAGAAATTCTGACGAATATATCCCGCTCTAAGGAGTAACTGATGACTTATGACATCAGCATCTGCTGGTGTTTCTTTTAATGTTGGTATCAATGTTTGACTTTGTTTCATTTTCTCTTCCACCTTCTTAAACGTAATCTTAAAAGAATAATCGTTGTAAATCATTCCATGTAACAATAATCATGAGTAGCATCAGTAAGGCGAAGCAATAAAGTGCACCAATCCTTCTTTTTCTTGGGAGATGGGTTTACCACGAACGGCTTCAATACCGATAAATAATAACCGCCCACCATCAAGCGCGGGTAATGGCAATAAGTTAATGATCCCTAAGTTGACACTAAGCGCCGCTGTCCATGTCAAGAAACTATAAAAACCAGATTGGACGACTTGGTCGGTAAAATCATAAATGCCCACGGGACCTGACAAGGCATCGACAGTAAATTGACCGCTGATGAGCATCGCGACATTTGTGATAATCATTTTCGACCAGTAAAAGGTTTCATTCAAACTATAAGGAATCGCTTTTAACCATGACCGTTCTACGCCGCGCATCACACCGATGCGCCCAACCGTTTGATCATCGACTTGATAAGCCTCTGGAACCATTTCAAGTGCGATTGAATCATTATGTCGTTCAATTATTAGTGACAACGATTCATTCGGACGACTAGCCACATAGGTTTGAAATTCCATCCACGTGTTAATAGTTTGATTATCAATATTTGTAATGACGTCCCCTTCTATAAGTCCCGCTTCACTGGCAGGTGTATCAGGTAAAACGTCACCAACTTGCGCTTCTTCTACAGGAATGCCTTGCAATCCCGCTAAGAAGAAAAATAACACCGCCGTTAAGACGAAATTCATGAATGGACCGGCGAATAATTGTAGCGCTCGTTTAGTTTTTGATTTAGATCCAAACTGGCGGTGATACGGTGCGATTTGTGTTTTTGTTTCATTCATCACATAATCCGCCGTTTCACTTACTGTATAACGGGTCGTTTCCTCTTCACCTACGATACTTCCTTCGATGAATAAATCGTGCGTTAAATCCGCTTGTCTTACTTCAATCACTTCGGCGAGCGGATACTTTTCTTTGTGATCGATGATAATATCCGAAACGTCTCTGTCTTTATTAAACAATAAGCCAATATGCTGACCGGGTTTTAATTCAATAATCTCTGGGTCCTCACCCGCGACACGGACATATCCCCCCATTGGAAGAATGCGAATCGTATAGAGCGTCTCATTCTTTTTGATTGAGAATATTTTAGGACCAAAACCAATGGCGAATTCTCTTACTAACATACCTGTTTTTTTAGCAACGATAAAATGGCCGAACTCATGCACAAACACAAGCAGACCAAACATTAATATAAACGCAATGACAGTATTCAATCAAGTTGCTCCCTTCATGTCAATCTATTTACTTACATGGCCTTTTTCATCCGATAAATTGAATGAGATATAAAAAAGGAAAGACAAATAACCAGCTATCGAAACGGTCTAATATACCACCGTGTCCTGGCAATAACTTACCAGAATCTTTTACGTGATAATATCGTTTGAAAGCCGATTCCACTAAATCCCTACTTGCCCAACGGCACTTGAGAGTAAAGCGACGAGTCCGACGATGATAATCGATTCATGGACAGGGAATATTAAGTGAAAGGCGACACCTAACGTCGTCGCCAACAACATCCCGCCGACGGCACCTTCAATCGTTTTATTGGGACTAATCTCTGGCCACAATTTTCGTTTCCCAAAAATACGACCCGAAAAATATGCCCCTGTATCTGTGGCTAGAATCACGATAATCGCAAAGAAAATATATTCTAATCCAACGCGTTGTGTCTCAATAAAGTAATGAAAGCCTAAACCGATGTAAATAGCTGTTATAACCATAAAACCAGCATCTTCAAAGGTAAACTTGTTCTTAACGAGCACAGTATAACCTAATAACAGTATAACTAAACCAATCAGCACTTCTTGTTGCGCATTTTTTAATGGCATAAGCGAATCAATTTGCGGTAGTAAAAATACCCATAGAAGCCCCATTGAGAAAATTGTTGGCACTAAATATTTATGCATCTCGCGCATATTAAATAACTCGTATAACCCTAGCGATGAAATGAACAGCATCACTATGTAAAAAGGCCATCCCCCAAATATAACAAATGGGAAAAACAGCAAAATGGCGACAATCGCTGTAATAATTCGTTTTTTCATATCAATCCTCTTCTTTCTCGTTTAATCCACCAAACCGACGTTTACGCTGACTATAGGCACCCAATGCTTTCAGAAATTCTTCTTCATCAAAAGCAGGCCAGTGGACCGGACTAAACCAAAACTCACTATAGGCAAGTTGCCAGAGCAGGAAATTACTTAACCTTACTTCGCCACTCGTTCTAATTAATAAATCCGGATCAGGCAATGCTTTTGTGTACAGATGTTCAGTAATAACGTCTTCGGTAATAGACGCTACTGATAACTTACCATTTTGTACTTCTTCAGCAATCTGTTTAACAGCCTCTGTAATTTCGAACCTTCCACCATAGTTTAAAGCAATGTTAAGGATAAGACCTGTATTTGACTTCGTTCGTTCGACCGCTTCATCCATCGCTTTTCTTGTATGTGTCGGTAATTGATCAAAGAATCCAATCATTGTTACTTTCACATTTTCTTCAATTAACTCTGGTAAATAGTGATTGAGAAATTGTTGGTAATTTCATCAAAAAATCAACCTCTGCCTTCGGACGTTTCCAGTTTTCTGTTGAGAAAGCATAGATGGTTAATACTTTTACTCCTTCACGATTCGCAACCTTTACGATCCGTTTTACATTGTCCATCCCTTCTTGATGTCCTTTGAATCTCGGAAACCCCTTATCTTTTGCCCAACGTCCATTACCATCCATAATAATGGCAACATGATGAGGAATAACCTCTGAAGCATCACTTCTCTTATCTTTAGATACCTTTGTGCTGTCAGATCGATTTAATAAGTGACCTAACATATTTTTTGGTTTATACCATGACATTCATTTATTCACCCTAACCACTCTTTTGATTAATCAAAAAGAAGACTTTAAAGATTCTTCATACAGTTTATCATGTATTCTATATATATTCACTAGTTTCAATTATTTTCTTATGTATGGGTGTATTTTTTTGCTGGTTGTCTTTTTCAAATTCTTTGACTAAAACATCAAAAATGTGATTGATTAAAAAGATACCAAGTGAAAAGAGGTGTAGCAGCTGTGCTACACCTCTTTATTCAATCACATCATCAAACTTCCATAATTTCTGCTTCTTTTTCCTTCGTTAAGAGATCAATTTTAGCAATGTATGTGTCTGTGAGTTCTTGTACATCATCTTGGTAGCCACGTAAATCATCTTCCGTTAGGTCGCCACCTTTTTCAGCTTTTTTCAATCCATCATTAGCATCGCGACGGACATTTCGCACTTGAACTTTTGCTTCTTCAGCGAATTTACCAACCACTTTTACTAATTCTTTGCGACGCTCTTCAGTAAGTGCAGGAATGGCAATACGAACAACATTGCCATCACTTGAAGGCGCAAGGCCTAAGTCGGCTTTTTGAATAGCTTTTTCGATGTCACCAATAGAAGATTTATCAAATGGCGTAATCATTAGTAAACGCGCTTCAGGAACCGAAATCGTTGACAGTTGGTTCAGTGGTGTTGGTGCACCGTAATAATCAACATACACGCTGTTCAAAATGGCAGGGTTCGCACGTCCAGCACGAACAGTTGCTAAATTACGTGAGTATGACTCAATCGTTTGTTCCATTTTACCTTTTGCCTCTTTAATAATTTGTTCTGACATGGTTTATTTCCCCCTTATAATGGTACCAATTTCCTCACCAGAAACGGCCCGCTTAATATTACCTTCTTCTGTGACATTAAAGACTAATAGAGGTATATCGTTGTCCATACATAATGATGACGCTGTTGAATCCATCACACCTAAGCCATCATTTAACATCTTCATGTATGTGAGTTCATCATATTTTGTTGCGGTTGAATCGATCATCGGATCTGCGGTATAAACACCATCAACATTATTTTTTGCCATTAGAATGACTTCTGCATCAATTTCTGCTGCACGAAGTGCCGCTGTCGTATCCGTAGAAAAATATGGATTACCTGTACCAGCAGCGAAAATAACGACGCGTTTTTTCTCAAGATGGCGCATTGCCCGACGTCTAATGTATGGTTCAGCTACTTGGCGCATTTCAATGGATGTTTGAACACGCGTTTCAACTCCACAGTTTTCTAAGCTGTCTTGTAAAGCAAGTGAATTCATAACCGTCGCCAACATACCCATATAGTCAGCATTTGCACGGTCCATTCCCATTTCACTACCGACTTTTCCGCGCCAAATGTTTCCACCACCAACAACAACGGCAACTTCTACACCTAAGTCGACGACTTCTTTTACTTGTTCAGCAACCGATCGAACAATTTTTGGTTCCAGACCATACCCTTGTTCACCACTTAATGCTTCTCCACTTAATTTCAATACAATGCGTTTGTAACGTGCTGCGACCATAATTACCTCCATTATGTAGAATTTAATTCTATCTTACATGAACTTTTAATTCTAGACAAATATTTTTAAAGTTTTCCTAAAGAAAAGGGAACACGGTGTGCTCCCTTTTTAATTCAAACATGTTTACCTCATTATTTTTTAACTTGATTCATAACTTCTTCAGCAAAGTTTTCTTGACGTTTTTCCATGCCTTCGCCTACTTCATAACGTGCGAAATCAACAATTGATGCACCTTTATCCGCGACTAATTTCTTCACTTTTTGATCCGGATCTTTAACGAAACTTTGTTCTAATAGACAAATTTCTTCGAAGAATTTGCCTAAGCGACCTTCAACCATTTTCTCAACGATATTTTCTGGTTTACCTTCGTTAAGAGCTTGTTGCTTAAGAACTTCACGCTCTTTTTCAACTGTTTCAGCATCTACTGCATCACGTGATACAAAACGTGGATTGACAGCAGCAATGTGCATTGCAATATCTTTTGCGAAGGCTTCATCTGTAGTGCCTTCTACAACTGTAAGGACACCAATGTTACCACCCATATGGATGTAAGCGCCAAAAGCATCGTTATCAGTTTTTTCAGCAATGATAAAGCGACGAAGAGAAAGTTTCTCACCGATTTTAGCGATATTGTTGTTGATGAATGTTTCAACTGTTTCGCCATCACCGTGTAATGGTTGTTGTAACGCTTCTTCTACGTTCGCTGGTTTTTGGCTAAGTAAGTGCTTAGCTAATTCACTTAATAGTGCTTTAAATTGATCATTTTTAGTTACGAAGTCAGTTTCACAGTTGACTTCGAATAATACCGCTGTATTACCTTCAGTCAATGTATAAGCTGAACCTTCAGCTGCAATACGATCAGCTTTTTTAGCCGCTTTTGAAATACCTTTTTCGCGTAGGTAATCAATGGCTTGATCCATATCACCATCAGTTTCTTGAAGTGCTTTTTTACAGTCCATCATACCTGCGCCTGTTTTTTCACGTAATTCTTTTACCATACTCGCTGTTACTGCCATGTAAAATTCCTCCTTAGAATGTAAGTTGCTTAGACGTCGCTTTAAAAAAGGTGATAAAAGGTTACCCTCTTATCACCTCCGTTAACGTTTACTCTTCTGAAGCTACTTCTTCAGTTACTTCTTCAACTGTTTCTTCAACAGCTTCTTCTTCACCTTGTTTTACTTCTAAAATAGCATCAGCCATTTTACCAGTAAGTAATTTAACCGCACGGATTGCGTCATCATTTGCTGGAATGACATAATCAATCTCATCTGGGTCACAGTTAGTATCAACGATACCAACAATCGGAATATTTAATTTGTGAGCTTCAGCTACCGCAATACGCTCTTTACGAGGGTCAACGATAAATAAAGCATCAGGAATTTTCTTCATTTCTTTAATACCGCCTAAGAATTTAACCAGACGATCTTTTTCTTTAAGAAGTCCTACAACTTCTTTCTTTGGAAGGACATCAAATGTGCCATCTTCTTCCATGCGTTCGATGTCTTTAAGACGAGTGATACGCTTACGGATTGTACCGAAGTTAGTCAATGTACCACCTAACCAACGTTGGTTAATGAAGTATTGACCTGAGCGGATTGCTTCTTCTTTAACTGATTCTTGTGCTTGTTTTTTCGTACCAACGAAAAGAACTGTTCCACCGTTTTCAGCAACTTCTTTAATGAAGTTATAAGCTTCTTCCACTTTCTTCACTGTTTTTTGTAAATCGATAATGTAGATGCCGTTACGCTCTGTGAAGATATATTTCTTCATCTTTGGGTTCCAACGGCGTGTTTGGTGTCCGAAATGTACACCAGCTTCAAGTAGTTGTTTCATTGAAATAACTGCCATGTTTTTTTTCCTCCTAATAGGTTTTTTATTTTCCTCCGCTAACATCCTCAATATAAAAGACTTAAACATGAAAATAATTAAGCACCCTTTTACATTTCAACTAGCGTGTGTATTTAACACCGAGAACTAATATATCACATTTCATACATGAAGGCAAGCCTTCCACTTCAGTTTTTGTGAAATTTTATGATCAATGCCACTTCCGTTTTCCCTCGGTTTAATGCTTTAGCAATTTGCTCAGGCGTCTCACCCTTCTCGTACCGTTCAATAATCTCCGCTTGATACGATTTTTGATAAGCAACGGGCTGGTCTTCTATCGCATCAACGAGTGGCGTATAACTCTGTTCCTTAGACACTGACTTTTCAGCTTGGTCTTTGCTTATTTGTTCATCTTCATCTAAATGATGCGTCACGGAAGTTGATGAAGCGTTCTTTTCTATGTCTTGTTTCTGCATAGTGTTAAATGCATCTAATAACCGGTCATTCTCTTCTTTCATTTCTATGAGATACGACATCAACAGTTGCTCAAGTTCTTTTTTCTCTTCTTGGAATGTATGTTGCTCAGATTGATACGATTGTTGCTTTAGATAGTAATGTCTTAGAACAATAAACGTCACCATATGCAATAAAAAACTTAGTAAAATAAGGAGGTATTCCATTGACATTACCTACCTTTCTCTCAAGATCCTCGGTTTGATATCGGTGTAATCATAATTTCACCGTCTTCTAAGTAAGCGCGCGAATATTTATACGCTTTTTTCGTTGTTTCTTGGTATTTTCCGAAACAAAGGTCAACGTTTGGATAGAGTGTACCTTTCGCTAATAGACTCGCTTCATTTTCTTCTCCGATCGAAACAGTTAATGTCGCTTTCTTAGCTTCAATTTTCATTAATTTATCTTCTGTCAGCTGTAACGTATTTTTCTGTTTTAATAACAAAATCCGTTCTTTTGAACTGAGACCACCTGCTTGTGCTTTTGCCTCTAAACCCTGACCTAATTTTTTTAACTTTTTTACGTCTTCGAGTAACGTGTCACGTGCTAAATCCAATTGCTTTAATATTTCCATTGATTTTTGGTTGACAGCGATAGCCACGGTTGTTTTTGTGTCCATTTTATTGCCAATGTCTTTGGCTTCAATCGATTCTCCTGCAGAACAAACTCCACCAATAATATGGCCCGATTGACAATATATGTGGGACTGTGCCGTACATTCACTATGCAGAATTGAGTTATTCACATTGATATTTTGACCAGCAATCACCGTCGCTTGATTAATATAACCGATGTTAACATCCACACCCGCTTCTATCATGCCTTTTTTCATACCAACAATACCTTCAGTAATATGTACAGATCCCCCCGCTGTCAGTTGGCTCGCTTCAACGAGGCCATAAACGTACACATCACCTGTCGCTTCTACCGAATAACCTTCAGGTACGTTACCCCGAATTGAAACTGAACCTTCAAACTTAATATTCCCTGTTTTCATTGATACGTCTTCGTTTACCTCATAAGTGTTAAAAACACTGATTTTAGTATGGCCAATACTCGGCTTACCGATGATACTACTATAAAAACTCAACGTCTCATCATCAAAATAGACATTTTCACCTGCGGTATATTTGACGTTTTTTCCTTTTCTTCCATGAATGACTTTGCCATTAACTTTAAAACCATCCTGTTCTTTCGTAGGCAACGTGATCGTAGCAATCTTTTCATCTTTTTCAACCGTCGGGATTTTATGTATATCTCTAAAACTTTCACGTTCTTCTATATTCACAGTATCTGAGTCTTTTGTTAGAAAACGAATCGTACCATCCTCACCATCGACTGCTGTTTTACCCTCAGCAAGTAAAACAGGAAACGACAAGCCCGAATCTTTTTCGATAAGGCGGTTCAGTGACGCATTTATCAATCCTGCTTTGACATGTTGGGCTTTTAACCACCGTTTAAATGCTTCTGCTTCAATTTCCCCTTCAGGCCATCCCTCATTTAATGTGAGATAAGCTGCTAGCTTATCTTCTGTGATTGTTATTTCAAAAAAATCATCAAATGCTACCACATGATCGGCTCCTTTTGTTGACTGTTTTATATTTTTTGTAAAACATGTCGCAATTTAAAAACAGCTTGTTTGTGAATTTGTGATATTCGTGATGTGGTTAAATTAAGAACATGTCCAATTTCAGTGAAGGTTAGTTCATCGTAATAAAATAAACTGACAACGAGTTGTTCATTTTTATTCAGAGCTTTTATCGCCTCGGCAAGCTCTTCATGATATTCTTCTTTTATCATGGCTTCTTCAGGAGTAAGTTGCTGATTATCAATAATCGAATGACCGATACCTTCTTTAAAATCATCACTATTCTCACCGCTTTTTTCTTCAATAGATAAGAGGTTACTAAACAGTTGATCTTTAATCGTCTCTTCAACCTCTTGTCGGCTAATACCTACATGCTCACCAATTTCATCGGCTGTTGGCTCACGCTGTAAGCTTTGAGTCAATGACTGAATCGCTTGTTCAATTTTCTTTGTTTTCTCTCGCGCAGACCGAGGCAACCAATCTTCTTTTCTTAATCCATCAATAATGGCCCCTCTAATGCGGAAAGAGGCATATGTATCAAATTTCAAATCTCGTTCCGGCTCAAATTTATTGAGTGCATCAAATAAACCAAAAAAGCCCAAACTTCGAATATCATCGCGTTGGACACTTTTCGGTAAATGCACACCTATCCGTTGCGCGTGAAAATCTACTAAGTATTGATAATGTTCGACAAGACGATTAGCTATGTCAGGACTACGTGAATCACTCCACGCTAACCATAACTGATTTAATTTGTCTAAAGTCACAGGTAATCGCCTCCATTTCTTATAAATCTTGCGTCCCTTGATTGACTGTTCGAACATTCAGTAACAAGGTTTCAGTAGAAAATTCAATCGTGCGCCCACTCTTGCCACGGACATCTTCCGCCACAATAGGGATACGTTCTGTTTCTAAAAACTGCTTCACGGCCACAACGTTACGTTCGCTACTCTCAGCATATCATTCGTTGAGCTAAATGAAAACATTTGAGCGCCACCGGCAATTTTAGCCTTTAGTTGATAGCGCTTTGCTCCTTTGTCTAATAAAGTCTGTAACAATACAGGTAACGACGTATCGGCATATTTATAGACGTTGATATTATCTTTTTTAGCTGAGGTTGAATCAGGTAACATGACGTGTGCCATCCCAGCAATTTTAAGTCGGGTATCATAAATAACAACACCTACGCATGAACCTAAGCCTGACGTTCGCAAATGCATCGGTGCTTCAGCAAACTTTAAATCAGCAATACCGACTTTAACTATATGGTCTACTAATGTTTTCATTCATCATTAACTCCAAGCTTGTCAAATAAGTGATCAAATGAGTCGGGATCAGGTAACAAGAAAAAGTGTCCTTTAATCGGATCGCCTTCATCTTCATGGTCATCAATTAACGTGTCAATCACCATTGCATAATCACTTACTTGGGAAATTTCGAGCAACCCTTCTGCGAGGATTGCACCTGCCATGTCGATCGTGAGTAACGGAATAGAAGGTTGAAGACTTCCACCGATGAAATCTGACAAGGCAGATAAATAGGAACCGGCTAAAATATTACCGATTTCTTGCAGTGCTGATAAAGCCATAGGATTATCTGGGTTATTAACAACCGAAAAATCATCGATACCGGTTAATTGTTTAACAAAACTTTCTGCTTCCTCGGGAGAGAGAATAAAAAACATCTGTCCTGGCGCTTCACCCTCAATACGGAGAAAAACGGCTGTAATCACTTCTTCTGGTCCACCAACTAGATTCATCATCTCTTCAAAATCAACGACACGTACCGATGGTACGTGCATATCGATTTTTTTATTTAACATTTTTGATAAGGCTGTTGCCGCATTACCAGATCCAATATTACCAATCTCTTTCATAACATCTAATTGAAGTGGGGTTAATGTTTCGATAGAAGCCAATTCATCACCTACTTCTCTTCATAAAATTCTTTTAGCACATCTGTAGATAAAATCTCATCAATGTTCAGTAAAATGAGTAAGCGTTCATCATACTTTGCCACGCCATTAATATAATCAATTTTTACTGTACCGATTGTTTCAGGTGCTGGTTCAATTGATTCATTCGGAATATCTATGACATCGTAGCATGCATCAACTATAAGGCCTACATCCTTTTCATCATGTTGAATAATGATAACCCGTGTAGCCTCTGTTTCTTTTTGAGCTTCAAAATTAAAGCGCTCGCGCAGATCAATGACAGGCGTCACAACGCCGCGTAAGTTAAGGACGCCTTTAACGAACGGTGGAACGCCCGGAATACGTGTAATGGGCATAACACGCTCAATCGCGCCTACTAAGTCTACGGGTAATGCATACTCTTCATCGTTTAATTCAAAGACAATCGATTTTAAAAATTCTAAAGCCATTGTTATACCTCCTCTTACTTAATTAATGCATCCGTATCAACAATTAGGGCTACTTGACCATCACCTAAGATGGTTGCACCAGAAATTGCAAAGACGTCTGTTAAATAGTTTCCTAATGATTTTAATACCACTTCTTGTTGACCAATAAAGGAATCAACAATAAGACCCGCCATCTTCTCACCTTGTCTAATAATGACAACAGAGTAAAAGTCATCTTCCTCTGTTTCACCAGGAACATTAAAGATATTTGACAATGATACAAGTGGCACAACGCGTCCTCTAAAGTCAATCACCGGCTGATGATGAGCTGAAAGGATATCCTTTTTATTAACAATAGCTGTTTCAATGATTGAAGATAATGGAATAGCATATTTTTCATTTTTAACTTCTGTTAACATGACAGAAATAATTGACAATGTTAAAGGTAGTTGAATAACAAAGGTTGATCCTTCATTGTATTTAGAGTCAATGGTAATATTACCACCGAGAGATTCAATCGTATTTTTTACAACATCTAACCCTACGCCTCGACCTGAAATATCTGAAATCGTATCAGCTGTTGAGAACCTGAGGCCATAATAAGCTGGAATACTTGTTGATCAGAATAGCTCTTAGACTCTTCAAGTGTTAATACACCATTGGCAATCGCCTTTTTAAGAACTTTCTCACGATCAATCCCAGCCCCGTCGTCAGCAATTTCAATAAAGACGTGATTCCCACTATGATAAGCGTTTAATTTAAGCGTACCTTGAGTAGGTTTACCCTTGGTTTCCCGTTCACTTGGTGTTTCAATACCATGATCTAAGGCGTTACGGATTAAGTGCACAAGTGGATCACCAATCTCATCAATCACCGTTCGATCAAGTTCTGTCTCAGCACCATAGATTTGTAAGTCAATGTCTTTATTTAAGTCTTTAGCTAATTGACGCACCATACGTGGGAAACGATTAAAGACTTGATCCACAGGTACCATCCGCATTTTTAAGATAATGTTCTGCAAATCTCCAGAGATACGTGACATATGTTCCACAGTTTCTTGTAATTCATTATTTTTTAATGTCGTTGATATTTGCTCCAAGCGACCTCGGTCGATGACTAATTCTTCGAATAAATTCATCAAAGCATCCAAACGATCGATGTTCACACGAATCGTTTTACTAGAAAGTTGTGACTTTTTCTTCGCATTTGTATCGGTCGATGTTTGCTCTTGTTCGGCTGATTCCTGTTTAGATACTTCATCCGTATCAACTGATCTTTCCGCCGTAACATCACGATCATACGCTTGAATTTCTAGTTCTTTTACAACAACAGTATCAATCTCAGACACTTTGTTTATCTTAGCGGAAACATCTTCTGCTGAGTCTTTCGTAACTAAAACGACCGTAAAGCTATAATCAAACTTTTCTTCTTCAAGTTCTGGTACAGATGGCGACGATTTGATCACTTCTCCGAGTTTTTCGAGAATTTCAAATACCATATAGACACGTGCTGCTTTTAATAAAGTCGTCTCTTGTAAGGTGACAGTGACTTGATAATTGTTAAATCCACCTTCAGCTGATTGTTGTAAAACTGTTAGTTCGAATTCATCTAAAGAGACATCAGTATTAACCATCGCTTCGGTCGGTTCATTTGAAGCTGACGTTGTAACAGCTTCAACGTTCTCTCCGTTTTCCATCGCTTCTAATTGGTTCACAAGACTTTTTACGTTCTTTTTACCCTCACCACCATCGATGATATCTAAAACCATCGCTTCAAGTGCATCAACAGCCTTAAAGATGACATCTAACATCGCTTCATTAAGTGTCACTTTATGATTACGAATGGCATCTAACACATTCTCCATTTTGTGAGTTAAGTCAGCTAAATCTTGGTATCCCATTGTCGCTGACATACCTTTTAACGTATGAGCAGAACGGAAAATTTCATTAACGATTGAAACATCCTCTGGATTCTTTTCTAATGTTAACAGATGATCATTTAACGCTTGAATATGCTCTTTACTTTCTTCAATAAATACATCTAAATACTCATTCATCTCCATCACATTCACCTCTCACTTAAACTAATTTGACAATACGCTCACTAATCAGCGTTAAAGGTTCAACAAAATCAACTAATTTTGTTTTTTCCGCTGCTTGAGGCATACCGTAGACAACACATGTTTCCTTTGATTCTGAAATCGATTGAGTGAATGGATGCTGTTCTTTCATTTGTATTAACCCATTCGTACCATCGGATCCCATACCAGTCATAATCACACTTATTAGTTCAACACCTCTAAGTTCAGCTAATGACTCGAATAACACATCAACGGCCGGTTGGTGGCCATTTCTGTTCTCTTCTTTGGAAATACTGATGCGGAAGCCTTTACTAGATTTTTTTACTCGCATTTGGAACCCACCTGGGGCAATATAGACTACACCAGGGTGCAACATATCTCCGTCCTCGGCTTCTTTTACCGTCACTTTTGACAATTGATTGAGTCGGTCGGCTAAAGATTTTGTGAAACCCGCTGGCATGTGCTGTACAACAACAACCGGCGCGTTTAAATCTTCAGGTAATTGCGTGATGACTTGTTGCAAGGCACGTGGCCCACCTGTTGATGTACCAATACCGACAATTTTTTTAAATGCCTCTGGTTGGTCGCCGAGCGGTTTGGCTGGACGCATGTGGGTTCTTTCTGGTCTTGGCACGAGCTTTTTAATCGGTAAAGTTGGCATATCTCGCTTCAGTGTTTTTACTTCAACTTCAGCAGCTTCTAACACCTTACTTATTATTTCGTCTTCTATGTCTTGAATGTTTAGAGAAATAGACCCAGAAGGTTTTGGAATGAAATCAACAGCACCATATTCCATTGATTCTAAAGTCTTATCCGCTCCTTCTCGCGTAAGACTTGACAGCATAACGACAGGTCTTGGATCATTAGTCATTATTTCTTTTAAGGCTGTAATCCCGTCCATAACCGGCATTTCAATATCTAATGTAATGACATCTGGTTGATGTTGCTTAATCTTATCTAGCGCATCTTGACCATTTCTAGCCGTATCGATGACATGGATACGCGCATGGTCTGCTAAGATATTTGAAATCATTTTTCTCATGAAGGCGGAATCATCAACAACAAGCACGTTTACTTTTTTCATCATGATCTACCTCTCCTTGATTAACTTCTTTAATTTTGATATAAATCCTGACGTTTGCGTCGTTGGCTCTGCACCGGGATTGATTAAATAATGAGACATTAAGTCATGTATGTCTTTGGCAATCGTTGATTTTGGATCGGATAGGATAAAGGGTGTCTGTTTGGACACAGCTTTTGATACAATTTTATCATAAGATAGCTGTCCAAGTGACATGATATCTTTATTTAGAAATTGATATACCACCCGCTTCAAGCGTTCAATGGCCATCATACCTTCTTTTTTTGCTTGCACACGGTTCATAATTAAATAAAATGGCAGATCATTATTGCGGGCATGAACATGTTTAATCATGGCATAAGCATCCATCATAGCCGTCGGCTCTGGGGTTGTTACGACAAAACACTCATCGGCCGATAAAATATAAAACAAACTTTCCCTTGTCGCTCCTGCGCCCATATCGAAAAAGATATAATCGTACTGAGCAAGTACGCGATTAAACTGATCTAGAAAGAAATGTATTTTTTCTTCATTCATTTGAAAAATATCCGTCAAACCAGAACCAGCTGTAACGTAAGCGAGTCCTTGACTTGTCGTTCAATCACCGTTTCAATATTTAAATGTTGTTGAAACATGTCAACGATGGAGTACTTACTTTGGAGTCCGAGTAAGATATCTATATTACCCATACCTATATCTAAATCAAAAATCATTACTTTTTTACCTCTATTAACAAGATCGATCGCTACGTTAAGTGTAATATTGGATTTTCCAACGCCACCTTTGCCACTGATAACGGCGATGGTTTTCGCTTCGTGTGCGCCTTTATTCATTTGTCTTCGTAATTGTTGTGCTTGATCATTCATGTTGTTGTGACCTCATAATGTGTGAAGATAAGTAACGTGGTGTCGCACGTTTAATGTCGTCTGGTACATCTTGTCCTGTCGTGACATAGCTGACACCTAGCGATGATTCCATCACTAAGTCAACGATGACACCTAGTGTATCTGTTTCATCCAGCTTCGTTAAGATAAACCCTTTTAAAGGAATCTTATCAAATTGATGATAGATCGCAAGGATATCTTTCGGCTTTGCTGTTAAACTTAACACTAAATATGTTTCAATATCTTTTGATAAATCAACAATTTGGCCTAACTCCCGAATATATTTTTCATCTTTAAAATTACGTCCTGCCGTATCAACAAACACACGGTCATATTCTTGGAACTTTAGCCGTGCTTTTTGGTAATCCTCCACGGTATAACAAACCTCAATCGGAATATCTAAGATTTTCGCATAAGTTTTTAGTTGTTCGATAGCCGCAATCCGGTAAGTATCTGTCGTAATCATGGCAACAGATAGCTTGTCTTCCATTAAACTCTTAGCGGCAAGCTTAGCAATGGTCGTTGTTTTACCAACACCGGTAGGGCCGACAAGGTGAATGAATTTTGTTTGAAAATTCATGACACCTGAGGCTGTTTCATAAAAATAGTTCGTCAGTCTTTCTTTCACTTGATTTTTTATATCATCATACACGAGGGTTTGCTCATCGTTTTTATCCATTACTGCTTGAATGAGCCTCTCTGCCTGTGATTTGGATATGTCTTCTGCTAATAATTCTTGATAAACCATATCATAACTAGCAGGAAATTGACTTTTTTGATCCGTTGATTCTTCCATCCATTTCCTTAGTGAACGAAGTTCTTCAAGCACGATTTGTTGCTCTTTTTCCGCCTTCGTTTCGTTTGTAATAAAAGATTGAAGGGAGGCTTTTTTTTGATTCCCTTGCTGGTCAGCTATTTGGTACGGTTGCGCTTGTGAAACAGGTCTTTGAGGTGATGGCTTTTTTATCGGTGATGGCTTCTGTTGTGGGTCAACAGCTGCGACCACCTCAATATTCTTCTTTTTAAATAAACCTAAAAACCCACCTGTTTCGACTGTTTTACTGTTTAAAATAACCGCATCCGGTCCGAGTTCTTTTCTCACTTGTTGCATCGCCTCAGGCATTGATTTTGCGATATACTTTTTTAACTTCACGTCATGTTCACCACCCCTACACTTTGGACATCTAAGTTCGGTTCCAATTCATTATACGATAACACCACAACATGAGGGAAGAACCGATCCAACAGTTGTTTCATATACATACGAATGGTCGGTGAGCACAAAATAATCGGGTACTCTTCATGAAGAGAAATCTTCTCAATTTGATTTTTCACCGCATGGATTATACGCTGTTGTTTATCGGGGTCTAACGCTAAATAATTACCATGCTCCGTTTGTTGAACGTGTTCAGCCATCGTTTGTTCTACTTCACCAGCCACGGTTATAACTTTCAGTTCTGATTTACCTTGCGAGTATTGCTTCGTAATTTGTGATGCGAGCGACTGTCTCGCATACTCACCAAGTAATTCCGTATCGTTTGTCATCTTCCCAAAATCAGCTAACGTTTCAAAAATAACCGGAAGATTTCGAATCGAGACTTGCTCGCGTAATAGTTTGGCTAATACTTTTTGCACGTCCCCTACAGATAAGACGTCTGGCGTGACCTCATCGACTAAGATAGGATACGATTCCTTCAAATGATCAATCAGTTGTTTTGTTTCTTGACGTCCGAGTAATTGATGCGCATGTTTTTTAATGACCTCGGTAATATGCGTTGCCACAACAGATGGCGGATCGACCACAGTATAGCCATTGAGCTCAGCATCATCTTTTAGTTCTTCTGTGATCCATTTCGCTGGAAGACCAAAGGCTGGTTCCGTTGTTTGAATACCTTCTAAATCATCACCATCTAAACCACCAGTCATGGCCAAGAAGTGATCCAACAATAATTCACCTGCTGCTACTTCATTACCCTTTATTTTTAGTGAATAAGCATTCGGCTGTAGTTGAATGTTGTCTCTAATTCTTACTACTGGAATGACTAAACCAAGTTCAATCGCCAGTTGTCGTCTGATCATCACGATGCGGTCCATTAAGTCACCGCCTTGACTCGCGTCAACCAGAGGAATGAGAGCATATCCGAATTCAAATTCAATCGGATCCATACTGATTAAGTCGACCACATTTTCTTGAGAACGCATATCTTCTGTTGTTTCTTCTTCTTCGACTTCTGCCTCATCGACAAACGCTTCCGTTTTGGGACGTTCTAGTAAGTAGCCACCTCCAATCAGAATCAAAGCGATGATCGTCGTTAATACTGAATTAATCGGAGTAAATCCAAATAGAAAGATGGTTCCACCTGCTACATATAATAGTTTAGGATATTGTAGTAATTGCCCGGTAACATCGGTACTTAAGTTACCTTCAGATACCGCACGGGTCACGATAATACCTGTTGCTGTTGAAATCAGAAGCGCAGGTATTTGACTGACAAGCCCATCCCCAACTGTTAACTGCATGTAGGTTGATAAGGCTTCATTGAAGCTCATCCCTTCTTGCAACATACCGATAATTAAACCAAAAATGATATTGATCATGACGATAATAATACCGGCAATGGCGTCTCCTTTGACGAATTTACTCGCACCATCCATGGCCCCGTAAAAGTCAGCTTCGCGTTCGATTTTTTCACGACGCTGTTTCGCTTGTTGTTCATTGATCAGTCCTGCGTTTAAATCTGCATCAATACTCATCTGCTTACCAGGCATCGCATCTAACGTAAAACGCGCACCCACTTCTGAAACACGCTCTGAACCTTTTGTAATAACTAAAAACTGAATAATGATTAAAATGACGAACACAACAAAACCAACAAGCGGATTGCCACCAATAACAAACGTTCCAAATGTTTCAACCACATTACCCGCTGAACCTGTACCTAAAATAGATCGTGTCGTTGAAACATTAAGACCTAACCGAAATAGGGTCAGTAATAGTAAGAGCGATGGCAAAATCGAGAACTCTAATGGTTCTGATGTGTTCATCGCAACTAAAATGACAATGAGGGAAAGTGAAATATTCGTCAATATTAAAATACTTAAAAGTATATCTGGTAGTGGAATAATTAACATCACGATAATCGTGATGACAAATAACACAACGGTAAAATCTCTTGCTCGCATAAATGTTTACTCTCCTTACCCTCAGAAAACTAAGCTTTTTTCTCTAAACGATAGACATAGGCAAGTATTTCAGCCACTGCCTGATAATACGATTCATCAATATCTTGACCAATCTCAACGTCCCGGTATAGGGCGCGTGCTAATGGACGATTTTCGATAATCGTCACCTCATGGTGCGTCGCAATTTCTCTCATCTTAAGGGCGACATAATCGACCCCTTTTGCCACAACGAAAGGTGCTTGGTGGGACCCATTACTTTCATCATATTTAATCGCCACCGCATAATGTGTAGGGTTAGTAATAATGACGTCAGCCTCAGGTACCTCACTCATCATACGACTCATCGCCATCTGACGTTGTCGCTCTTTAATTTTTGATTTGATTAGCGGGTCGCCTTCAATATTTTTATATTCATCTTTAATGTCTTGTTTAGACATACGAATATTTTTTTCATAATCATATCGTTGGTATATATAATCTAATACACCAATAATAAATAAACTAATCGCGCCAGCAATACCGATAAAAATAGTCGTCTCACCAAAAAAGGCAAGGGCGGTATCTAAATCTTTAAAGGCTAACATAAAAACGTCATCTTTTCTCATCCATACAACCGTCACCGTCACAGCCGCCACAAAACTAATTTTAAGTAATGACTTGACCAGTTCAACTAAAGCACGGGGAGAAAATAAGCGTTTAAATCCTGAAATCGGATCAATTTTATCTAACTTAAAGGCAAGTGGTTCTGTCGTAAATAAAAAGCCAATCTGCGCTAAATTACTCGCTACACCGCTTATGAGTGCGACACCTAATACAGGTGCAATCGTTAAGCCGATATAACCTAGTACTTCGACAATAATTAATTGAATGGAATCAAAGGTTAACGTCCACTGCGTATATTCTGAAAATACTTTCGTTAATAGATTCGTTAATCGCATCTTCCAAAATGAACCGAGCAACATAAAGGTTAAAAAAATCATAAATAGCGCCACAGCCGTATTGATATCTTGGCTTTTAGCGACTTGTCCCTTTTTTCTTGTGTCTTCTCGTTTTTTTGGTGTTGCTTTTTCTGTTTTTTCACCAGAGAAAAATTGGAGATTCAGTTGTAAATAAGTCATGTAATTAACCTCCAAGAATACGCATAAGCACTTGCATCATTTCAATAACATAATGTACGAGACGCTTCACTAAATCAATATAAGCGATCATAAACAAACTTAGGACAAAAAGTGCCACGCCAATCTTAAGCGGAATGCCGACGACGAATACATTTAATTGGGGTACTGTACGAGCGATAATGCCTAACGTCACATCAACTAAAAATAACGTGCCCACAATGGGAATCGCCATCTGAAAGGCAATTAAAAAGAGTTGATTAAAGATATTAACGGCCGTCACTAACAATTGATCTTGCCCTAAATCAATGAGTTGGTCCACTTGGATGACATCAAAGCTATGGATTGCTCCTTGAATCAGGAGATGATGACCATCGACGGCAAGGAGAAACATTAACGCAATGATATATAAATATTGACCAATAACAGGTCCTTGCGCACCTGTTTGTGGGTCGATGACATTTGCGATCGCAAAGCCCATTTGAAAATCAATAAAGTTACCTGCAATTTGAATAGCGGACATAATAATATAAGCGACAAAGCCAATAATTAAACCGATAATGACTTCTTTTATAAGCAAGAAACAAAGGTTAAATCTAAATCAATAATCGGTAACTCCATGGTAAACATCATCATCATGCTCACAAAAGCAGCAAAACCGATTTTAAATTGCGTGGGAATATTGCGATAAGAAAAAATCGGTAACGTCACAAAAAATCCTGCAAGTCGACCAAAAACAAGTAAAAAAACCGTCACCCAATCGAGTTCAATAACAGCTAGCATCGTTATCTAATAACCGTAGTAAGATTCTGAAAAATCTCCGTAGTAAATTGCACCACTTGCGTGAGCATCCACGGACCGAAAATAACTAAGCCGAATAAAACAGCGACAATCTTTGGGATAAAGGCTAAGGTTTGCTCTTGGATTTGTGTTGTTGCTTGAAATATGCTGACGAGTAGACCGACGACAAGTGCTAAAATAAGCAGGGGGCCTGCCACCATTAATACGGTCGTAATGCCACGTTCAGCTAATGAAATAACAAATTCTCCACTCATACTTTCGCCTCTTTCTAATTAAAACTCGATAATAATGCTTCTGATATTAAATACCACCCATCCACTAAGACAAATAAAAGCACTTTAAACGGCAATGAAATCATAACTGGTGGCAGCATCATCATCCCCATCGACATTAAGACACTGGCAACGGTCATGTCAATGACAAGAAACGGAATGAAAATCATAAAACCCATTGTAAAAGCAGTTTTTAATTCACTAATCGCAAATGCCGGGACTAAAGCTGTCAGTGGAATGTCTTCGATTGTTTCAATTTCAGGTGCTTCAATATAGTTTAAAAATAAAGCTAAATCCCGTTCACGGGTATGATCTGCCATAAACATCTTAATGGGTGTACTCGCTCGTTCATACGCTTCCTCTATGTTGATTTCTTCGTCTAATAATGGCGTTAAGGCTTGTTCATTAATCTCTGAAAAAGTTGGCGCCATAATAAAGAAAGTCATAAATAAGGCAAGGCCAACCAATAATTGATTAGGTGGCATCTGTTGAGTTGCGAGTGAGGTACGTGTAAAAGACAACACGATAATAATTCTTGTAAAGCTGGTCATTAAGATTAGTATACCAGGAGCTAGTGAAAATACCGTTAGTAGCAGTAGTAACTGAACAGAGGTCGCTACATTTTCCGGATCACTTGAACTAAATATATCAATAAATTCATTCATAGCGATCATGCCCCTTAATATCTTCTCTTATCTTTGACTGTTTATTTTTCATCTGTATTAATTCACCTTCGAATAACGCCGAAAAGGATGCTTTATTTGTGTGATCGGAAGATGTTATATCATTGTTTTTAAATTGTTTTTGTTGCTGTAAAGATTGCGTAACTTTTGAAAAAAGGTCAGCACCTGGTGCCTCTTTGTTACTTAACAGTTGATCAATAAACGCTTGATCTGTTACTTCTGTTAATAATTCAACCGTATCACCTACACCAAGTAGATACACAGTGGAACCAACTTTTACAAGTTGTACCGACTTGTTCATACCAACAGAAATTCCTCCAAGGTTTTCAAGGTTTTTTAATTGCCCCTGTTTTGACGTGAATTTATTCATCAGTTTAAGTAAGACGTAAATAAGCACAACGACAAGTGCTAATGCTAATAGAAATCGAATGACTAAGCCCCAAAAACTAAGCGTGTCATCATTATCTTCAAATAAAGATGGCGTCGTTTCCGCTGGTGTTTCTGCTTGATCGTTCAGAACCTGATTGTTGCCATCATCTGATTCCGATTGGTTTGTTTCTGATTCATCTGTGGAAGATTGGCGATAAGCATCAAGTACGGATCCATTATCGTCTTCAGCGAGGACAGTATGCGGAAACAAACAAATAAACATAATAAAACAAAGGCTAATCCAACGTTTCATCATATTATCCTAATGCTTTATTGATGGCCTCTAACACACGGTCAGCTTGAAATGGCTTAACAATAAAGTCTTTCGCTCCCGCCTGAATAGCATCGATTACCATTGCTTGTTGTCCCATTGCTGAGCACATAATAACAGTCGCATTTGGATTGTGTGCTTTAATTTCTTTTAATGCTTGAATCCCGTCTTTTTTCTGGCATGGTAATATCCATTGTCACAAGGTCTGGTGTTAGTTCAGTATATTTTTCTACAGCAACTTGTCCATTTTCAGCTTCCCCTACGACATCAAAGCCATTTTTAGATAAAATATCTTTAATCATCATTCTCATAAATGCTGCATCGTCTACGATTAATACTGTATTTGCCATGGTTGTTTCCTCCTAAAATGTCTCCATTATTATCTTAGTTTTTTTAGTCGATCACTTTGACTAATAATTTCTGTTACTCTCACACCAAAGTTCTCATCAATAACGACAACTTCACCTTGTGCAATAAGCTTATTGTTTACATGAATATCAACCGGTTCACCGGCGAGTTTATCAAGTTCTAAAATAGAGCCTGTCGATAAATCTAAAATGTCTTTAACTGCTCGTTTCGTGCGACCGAGTTCTACTGTCACTTGTAGCGGAATATCTAACAGCATATCTAAATTGCGCTTTTCATGTTCCGGCAATTGGATCGGTTCAAACGCTTGGAAACTTGCTTGTTCGATGTTTTGTTGATTCGCCATCGGTTCACCCATATTTCTAGGCTGACGTGGTGGCTGTTGATACATTTGTTGTTGCGGCGCCTGATTCATATTCAGTTGCGGTTGTGTCTGTTGTTGTGGCTCTTGCGATACCTGATTAGGAGTCTCTTGCACTGGTGGCGCGACTTGTTTTGGTTCTTCTTTTGGACCATTTAACAACTCATCAACCATTGCTTTCGCAAAAGATGGCGGTAATAACTGCATGATTTTCGAATCAATCAATGACCCAATCTTTAACTGGAATGAAACTTTAATGATAAATTCATCATCCGGAATATATTTATCACTTTCCTCTGTCCCCACTTCTAACATCACCGTTTGAGGGGGAGAAATGTCAATGCGTTTTGAAAACATCGTTGACATGCTCGTGGCGGCTGTTCCCATCATTTGATTCATTGCTTCCTGGACGGCACTCATATGGATTTCATTAAGTTCAGTTTCACTATTAGACCCATCGCCACCTAGCATTAAGTCTGCAATAATTGACGCATCACTTGATTTTAAGACGAATAAATTATCCCCTTCAAAACCTTCTGTGTACTCGACTTCAACACCGACATGAGGATGCGGAAATTCTTGTTCTAACTGATTACGTTTAACAATTGAGATCTCTGGTGTCGTTATATCTACTTTTTGATTTAATAATGTCGCAAGTGTCGTTGCTGAACTACCAAAAGAGATATTACCAATTTCACCTAATGCATCTATTTCAATATCTGAGAGAATATTTGCGGTATCTTCTAGTGTCTCATTTGTCACGTCGTTTGTTTCTGTTTCTTCTTCATCTGATGTTCCGTTTAGTAGAGCATCAATCTCTCTTGTGATAACATACCATCACTCATCATCGGAAGACCCTCCTTTAATTTCATCAATCACCTGCACAGCGACGTTATTTTTTTGGCTACCAGGCTGAACATAAAACAATGGTTCCTCACTTGACTGCATGATTAAAGCTCTTCAATCGATTGATTTAACTTCAATACATCGCCCTTACCTAATTCAAGTAAATCATCAATGGTAATACGTGTTTCACCTAATACCACACTGAGTTCAAGCACCGTTGATGAAATGTTTTTTGTTAATTTCTCATACTCACCAGGTTTCCGTTCTTTTTGGGCTTCATTCTGCATCCAATAATGAACAGATAACCGAGGGATAATCGGCTCCAAGACACATGTGGGATACAAATATTAATCATCCCGCTCGTCTCACCTATCGTCGTATTTAATGACACAACAATTACCGTTTCATTTGGTGATACAAGCTGTAAGAATTGGGGGTTCACTTCAAACTCTTCAAGCATGGGATCGATATCAATCACACTCGCCCACGCTTCTTGTAAGTTGTCTAGTGACTTTTCAAATAGATTTGACATAATGGTAGATTCAATCTCCGTCAAGTTCTCTATTTTATTTAAGCTTGTTCCCCGACCACCTAAAATTCTGTCCAACATCGCATAGGCAACGTTTGGATTAATTTCGAAAATGATTCGGCCCTCGAGAGGCTCCATACTGAAAATATTTAAGACCGTCATTGTTGGAATGGATCGAATAAATTCTTCATATGGAATTTGATCAACTGAAGCGACAGAAATATGCACATAGTTTCGTAATTGTGCTGAAAAATAAGTCGTCAACATACGGGCATAATTTTCATGGATTCTCGATAAACTTCGCACTTGATCTTTTGAAAACCTCAGCGCGCGTTTAAAGTCATAACTTTTTACTTTCTTTTCTTTCTCTTCTTCTTTTAATTGATTGGCATCCATTTCCCCTGAGGATAGTGCGGATAGTAAAGCATCTATCTCATTTTGGGATAAAACCTCATCTGCCATAAACTCACCTCCGGTTCGGAGTCGTTATTACTGAACAATCTTATTGATAAGATAAATGTCCGTAACTTCCCCTTCTTCCATTAACACATTGACTTCATCTTTTAATCGATTTTCAAATCCAGATAAATCACTTTGTAAGGCACTGGACTCCAAATCTACTGTTTGTTTAATTAAAATATTTTTAAACTGAAACATGCGTTTTTCTACTTCTTCTTTAGCATCTTCATTATTCGTAATGATATTAAATTGAAGTTGTGCATAACGATTATCAGCTAAATCAATATTGATTGATTCTGTCGTGTATGAATACTCGATCTGTTCATCAATCGTCAACTCGCGATTAGGATCATCTTGATTCATCAGTATGTAAATAATCGCCGCCATACCTAAAATAGAAACTAAAACGAGGCCGATGATAATATTTTTAAATACTTTACTTGCCATTTGTTTCACCTACCTGCTGATGCCAAGGAAACATGCCGATATTTTTATAGAAGGTTTGTGATAATTGACTTATCTCGGCTTCAGTTTCTCTAACAAAATATTTCTTACCATTCACAAGCGTAATCGTCGTATCCGGTAAAGCCTCAACTTTTTCAATATACATCGCATTTAATGTAAACGTACTTCCTTTAAAATTGGTCAATGTAATCATAATTTAAGTTGGGAGTAAGCCTTTTTAAGGCTTACTCCTACCTCCTATCGTTTTAGATTGACAAGTTCTTGTAAGATCTCATCAGACGTTGTAATAATACGTGTATTCGCCTGGAAACCACGTTGAGCAGTAATCATATCTGTGAACTCCTGTGCTAAATCTACATTAGACATTTCTAATGCACCAGAAACAATAGCCGCTGTTCCATCTGATTCCGGCACAATTAAATCCGGATAACCTTCGACATCATTACTCACCATGCCATCATTGACAGAAGACCGATACATGTTGCCACCAATCTTTTCTAATCCCCCTGGGTTAGAAAACTTAGCCAGAAGTATTTGGCCAGCTACTTGAGTTTGACCTTCTCCATCAATATAGTTAACCGTCCCATTACCTTGAATACTAAAACTCGCCGCGTTTTCTGGAATGCGAATAATACCAGCGTTTCCTCCAGCTGGATTATCACCTACGAGATATTGTCCATTTGCATTGACGATATAGCCGTTTTGATCTAAGTACATATTTCCCGCTCGTGAATACTCTAAATTAACATCGGTAATATCAATGGCGGTATTTAATGTAGCTGAATCCTCAGGTGCATCGACATTTGATGCAAATATAAACATCCCATCACCTTCAAGAGCTAAGTCTAATACACGATTTGTCGTTTGACGATTACCTTGGGTATGGATGTTATCAATAGATCCCATTTGCGATCCCAGTCCTACTTGAATCGCATTAATCCCCCCACGAACATTGGTTGGTTCTGATGCTCCTGAGGTTGTTTGACTCATCATATCTTGGAAAGTTGTCCGCGCTTTTTTATAGCCTGTTGTATTTACGTTTGCGATATTGTTACCTACGACATCGAGTTGTGTTTGAAACCCACGCATACCTGCGATACCTGAATACATTGATCTTAACATCTAAGTTCCTCCTTCTTGTATCTACATCAATCAGTCAGTAGATACACATGCCTCCCAATCTGGGTCCAGCATTAATCAATTATGATTGTTCCATTTATATTAGTGAAAATTTTCTCTGTTGCTTCTTCTCGGTTCATCATCGTAATGACCGTTTGATTTTTGGCACTGACTACTAGTGCCGCTTCATCGGTTAACACAAGTGAATCTGTAATACCTTTAGCCTTTGCTTTTTCAACTTGTTCGGCTATTGAATGCCACTTTGATTCATTCATAACAATGTTGCGCTCAACCATACGTTGTTCTGCATGTTTTGTTAACGTAAGTGTCGATTGTTTTTGTTCAAGGATCGATTGAAACGCCTGCACAGGTTTCTGTGTCGATGTTTTCGGTTTGGATGAGGGCAACATGGCCTGTTTAGGTAGTGGATGAATATTAATCCCCATAAGACCCTCCTATTCTGATGTGTTTTGTGTCGATATTCTTAACACTTCATCGGTATAAATTTTTTGATTATTTTCAAGTTCAATCACCGCAAATCCTTCTTTTTCAGAAATGGCTTTCACTTGACTTGTGATAATCTCTTTTGGTTCAATGATTTCACCAGATTCTTCATCCAGTTTATAATAACTCACTTCTTTTCCTATCATATGGCTATATTGAATAACCGGTGATACCGTTTGATTGTGAACCAATTGTTGAATAGAATTATTCATATTCATCATTTGTTCCAGCGATGAGAAGGTCGTCATTTGTGCGATAAATTCTTTATCGTCCATGGGATCAAGCGGATCTTGATTTCTAATTTGCGCCATTAATAGTTGTAAAAACTCTTCTTTACCCAGGTCACTACTTGGTTCTCGTTTTGGTTGATTGCTTAAGTAATACGAAGAATCTATTTTCACTGGTAAACTCCTTCCTGACTGAGTATCTCACTAAAACTTAATTCGGCTTCCTCGTCTTCTTCAATATAAATGGTGGGTTCCTCTTGATTACTTGCTTGTTCATCTTGTTCTTGATAATCCAGTAATTCAGATGGATGGGCGATTGCCGCTTGCTCTTCTTGTTCCACGATTACTTGATGTGGCGAGAACATGTGACGCAATTCTTTCATATTCGCTTCTAACGCTTCTTTTGCCATTTCTGATGTAGCTATCAGTTTAACAAACATTTCACCATCAATCTCCATCATCTCAACGGTAATCTGACCTAAGTTGTTCGGGTTTAGTTGAAGCTTAATCTGTTGCTGGCCTAAGAGATTTTTGCCAACTTGCATCTTTTGTAAGACAGCTTCAAATTGATCCATCAACTCTTGATTTAACGTTTGTTGATTAGTTGAGGCTGATTGACTTAAATGAATCGTTAATTGTTCTAAAGGCTGGGTACCTTTTGATGTGGCAAAAGCTTCTCCAAATGTCGGTTGTGACTTACCAGATTGACGATCGAGTGCTTGAGCTAACCATTTCGTTATGTCATCGGTCGTGACTTTACCATGAGTGACATATCCCTTTTCACTTAATGCCATGCGCGATTGGAATTTAGCTAGCATATCTTTTAATAGTGTTTGATTTTCTTCTGTTAAAAGTTTACTAGATAACACTTGCTTCATATCGTTAGGTAAACCAGTGAACTGATCAAGTAGCTTGAGCCAATCTTTACTTGATAATTGATCCGTATTTAATTCCTTCAACATAGGCAGTATTTGTTCTAACACAGGCTGTAATTGAATTAAGGTACTCAATTGCCACATATCTTCTTGACTAAGATTGTCCATGTCTATATTGAGTGTCTCCATAAGTGATTCTGTCTCAAGACCTAGCGCCTCTAGTTTTTCTAGTAAAGATGTGATATCTTTTTCACTTAAATCCGCCGCATCTTTTAACATTGATAATAAGGATGGCACAGAAAAACCAGCATCTATATTTAGATCTTGCATCATTGATTCTAAAGACATCGTATCATTTGTATGAGATAGATTATTAACAATCATTCGAATGTTCGACGATGCGTCATTAGTAGAATCAATCATATTTAGACTCGATTGGTCCAACGTCTTTTTAAAGGCTTGTGCATCTCTATTGTTGATGGAATTACCTAAATGACTTGCAGGTTTAGACGCTAAAATAGCCGGTTGATTAAATAACATGTCCATCGTATTCATTATTTCACCCCCTTTCAATAGAAGCTCGTCATGTTACTGATATAACAATTCTGTTAATTCAGCAGCTTTTTCTGCTTCCATAAATGAAAGAATCTCACTACGTTCTTCTGATGGTACGCCTTTTAAAATATCAACCGCAATTGTTGTCGACGTTTCAGAAAGAATACGCGCAGCACTCTCAGGTTCCATATCTGAATAAGTCGATACCATGTCTTCTATCCGTGCTTGTTGCTCATTTTGACTGACGATTTCTGATTGATATTCGGCTAATTGATTATTTAAATCGACAATATCTTGTTCAAGTGCTTCAATTTCGTCATCTTTTTCTGATGACTCCATCATTAAACGATTAATTTGTGATTGATAATCACCAATTTGAGCTAAATATTCTGCTTCCATCGCATCGATATTTGATTCTTCTTCTGTCGTAATCAACTTTTCAATCCCAGGCACACGATTGAGAAAGATTTTAGTATTTTTGACTGGCTCCATGCCTAAAAGTGACAAAACAATATAAATAATCGTGACAGATAATACGAGCGGAATAATAGCTAAAAGTAAATAACTTAGCCAACTTTTTTTCTTTTTTTCTTTTTGTTTCTTCGCCATATTTTCACCGATCCCCATGATTATAATATTGTCTGATGGATGCCTCATCTAACATTTTACTTTCCGTCTCTTTTTCTTTCGTTTTAATCAGTTCCCACTTGTGATCAATAATTTTTTCATACTTCTTCACTTCAACATGTTGATCTGTTAATAATAATCGCTTGCCTTCCATAATGGACCGTTTCTCATTAACCGTTGTTTCAACGTGTCGTATCCGCTTTTTTAATTGCTGCAAGTATGTATGATGGGTCATTAATGACGTCACTGAACCTGACGTATGAAGCGCTTGTTGATATTTATCTTCAATCGTCTCTTTTTGTTTTAGTAATTGATATAACTCTTCAGCAACCGTTTCAAATTCACTAACGGCTGATGTGTACTCTAGCTGGGCTTCGTTTTTTAAATTTTCTTGGTGATGTAATATTTTTTCGAATGCTTGGATATTGGTCATCTGATTTTACCCTCCATATAGTAAGGATTCCACCTGATCAAAAGCCACATCTCGATGACAATTATCTTCAATACCTTGTTTTAAGAACGTGATAATTTTCGGATGCAGTTGAATAGCTCGGTCGACTTGTGGATTAGAGCCGCGCTTATAAGCACCGATTTGAATGAGCTCATAGTTTTCTTCATAGCTCGCTAGGTAACTACGTAATTCATTCGCAAGTTTTTGTTCTTTTTCGGTTGTAATTTGTGGCATCACCCGACTGATAGATTTTAAAACGTTTAAGGCTGGATATTGTCCACGTTCAGCTAATTTTCGATCTAAGACAAAGTGACCGTCTAAAATACCTCGCGTTGTATCAGCGATTGGATCATTTAAGTCATCACCATCAACGAGCACAGTATAAAAAGCTGTAATGGTCCCTAAGTCACTCGTTCCTGTTCGCTCTAACAACTTCGGTAATATCGCAAAAACAGAAGGTGGATAACCTTTCGTTGTTGGTGGTTCGCCAGTTGCTAAGCCTACTTCCCGTTGCGCCATCGCGACACGGGTGACGGAGTCCATCATGAGATTGACATTATAACCACGATCTCTAAAATATTCAGCAATAGACGTGGCGGTATAAGCACCTTTAATCCGCATCAAAGCGGGTTGATCGGATGTGGCAACGATAACGACTGATTTTTTTAATCCTTCTGGACCTAAGTCCTTTTCTATAAACTCTCTCACTTCACGCCCACGTTCGCCAATAAGTGCAATGACGTTAATGTCAGCCTCACTATTTCGGGCAATCATACCAAGTAACGTACTTTTACCGACACCACTTCCCGCAAAAATACCGACGCGTTGTCCTTTTCCAACTGTAAGCAACGTATCAATCGTTTTAACGCCAATCTCAATAGGTTCTAAGATACGTGGACGTTTTAACGGATTAGGCGGTGATTGTTCTGTATTCATCGTCAGTAGTCCTAGCGGGAGTTCTGAACCATCTAAAGGTAAGCCAACAGCATTGATCACTTTACCGACGAGTCTTTGTCCCACTTTAACCGTTAAAGGTTTACGCGTCGCTTCAACTAAACTACCTGGCCCTATATCGTTTATCTCAGTGTATGGCATTAACACCACAACATCATCATGAAAACCAACGACCTCTGCCATGATTTTGTCATACTTTGATGTATGAATGTAACACACTTCCCCCATTTTCACTTCAGGTCCTGTTGATTCAATCATCAAACCAACCACACGTTTGACCTTGCCAAAATGGTATAAGTCTCAGTAGCATCGATAGTATCAACAAGTTGATTAATATCCACGTTGCATCTCCTCCATCGTTTCCGTTAATGCCTCATGAATTTTTTCTAATTGTCGATCAACACTCACATCTAACTGGCCACTAGGTGTCTCAATGACACAACCACCTGTTGGCAACTTATCGTCAGGTAAAACAGATAACATAACGCCGCGAGTTAACACGCGAGATAGTTCATCTGTTTGAGAATGGATCAAATCAAAATCATGAATGCTCACTCGAATACGGATAATTGTTTGATCGTGATACGCTTTAATAGCTTCTTTTACGATTGGTAAGAGTGCGTCTTTTGACATCACTGAATCAAATACGACTTTTTTCGCCACGAACATAGACAGTTCTACTATATCGGTATGGGCTTTATCAATGATGATTTCTCGTTCTTGTTCCGCTTGATGAATAATTTCATTGGCTTTTTCAATACGTGATGAAAAGTCCGACATCGCTTGTGCCTCACCCGCTTCATAACCAGCTTGATAGCCGTCATTCTGAGCCGATTCAATCAACGCTTCCTTTTCAGCTTCCCAGTTAGTTTTAGCTTGTTCGATGTCTTGTTGCGCCTGTTGTTTCTCTTGTTCTATTTGTTGTTGTACGTTTACTAGCGCTTGGTTCAACTGTGCTACTTCATCGTTTAAATGTGCTTTTTGTTGTTCTAATTGTTCAATTTCTGAGAGCGACTCATCTTCTTCGATTATGTGATTAGCAGAGGCTGTATCTTCGACTTTAAACTGAATCGGTTTCAATTTAATTTCGCGAGGTTTAAGCGGTTTAAAATCAGACAATGATATCATCTCCTCCACCACGTGCAATCACAATCTCACCCACTTCTTCTAGTCGACGAATCGATGCAACAATACGCGTCTGGGCTTCCTCTACATCTTTTAGACGAACAGGTCCCATAAATTCCATTTCTTCTTTAAATGTTTCCGCCATACGTGAAGACATGTTACTAAAGACGACTTCTTGCACTTCTTCACTAGCGACCTTCAGCGCAAGACGTAAGTCATCATTCTCAACTTCTCGAATGACACGTTGAATGGCTCGGTTATCAAGCGTAACAATATCTTCAAAGACAAACATCCGCTTTTTGATTTCTTCAGCCAGTTCAGGATCTTGAATTTCTAGCGCATCGAGAATTGTCCGCTCAGTCGAACGATCGACCCCGTTCAACACTTCGACAACTGCCTGTATACCACCCGTTTGGGTATAATCTTGTGTTACCGTTGATGAGAGTTTCTGTTCTAAAATACGTTCCACCTCATAAATGATTTCGGGTGAGGTTGAATCCATTAGTGCAATACGCTTTGCGATATCCGCTTGCATCTCTTGCGGTAACTCAGAGAGAATCTGACCGGCTTGTTCATTATCCAAGTACGATAAAACAAGTGCAATCGTTTGCGGATGTTCCCCTTGAATAAAGTTTAGAATTTGATTCGGATCCGTTTTGCGCGCGAAATCAAACGGCTTTACTTGTAGCGAAGACGTTAGTCGACTAATGACGGCTTGTGCTTGTTCCGCTCCTATCGCTTTTTCTAATACCGTTTTAGCGTAAGCTATACCACCTTGTGCAATATAATCTTGCGCGAGAGCAATTTGGTGGAATTGCTCTAGGACGTCTTCTTTTTGATTATTATCAACTTTTTTCACTCCTGATATTTCAAGTGTGAGTTTTTCAATTTCTTCTTCTGTTAAATGTTTATAGACTTGAGCAGACACATCTGGTCCAAGTGAGATAAGAAGGATTGCTGCTTTTTGTCTACCTGTTAACTCTTGTTGTTTTGCCATTTAGACTCCCCCTAATCCTCAGAAATCCAGCTGCGGAGTAATTTCGCAAAATCATCCGGTTTCTCAGTCGCCATTTTCTCTAATTGCTTACGTTTAATAGAGCTTTCAGTATCTTCTGGCTCTTCAATCTCCGGTATTTCTGTCGTTCTTGTTTCTTCAGACATGTACATGCCTTCTCCTGTAACGGTCGTTTGTTTAGGCTTTCTTATAATTAAGATGACAATAACTCCTATAAGCGCTAATAATACGACACCAATCGCCACATAAGCCCACATAGGCAAGTTAAAGCCTCCTTCATTTGTCTCTCTTGAAATACCGTTAAACGTTTGGAAAACGATGGATGTTTTTTCTGCAGGGTTTATATCCGTGATATTACCATCAATAGATGTCGTAATAATTGAATCGAGGATGGATTGAACGCTTGCTTGTACCTGTTGTTGTTCCTCTACAGTTAACAGTTCAAAATTTCCTTCTTCATCCGTCGTTGCTTTTGTATTATCAACAGCGACTTGAATACCTAAATCTCTCAAACGATAAGGACTTTCGCTAATTTCGCGTTGAATACGATTGAATTCATAATTGATGGTATCTTGCTCTAGCTCATATTCACCAACACCACTTCCATCACCAACAGGATATTCAGTTACATCCTCTTCACCTGTACCAGCAGCTGCCTCGTCAAGCGCACCTTCGCCTTCATACGATTCACGAATCGTCTCTAAGCTAACCGGAATACCTTCCATTGCTTCTTCGTCAACGGGTTCAACGAGCTGTTCAACCCGATTTTCTTGCGTGAAATCTAAGTCAGCCGTCACCGTTGCGATGACTTTTTCTGGTCCAATCATGACGGATAACATTTGTTGCACGCGCTGTTGCAAGTCACGCTCAATTTCTTTTTTGATCGATTGTTGTTGCGCAAACACATCTGACGTAGAATTAATATTATCATTATCTAAGTTATAATAATTAAAGTATTGATCCATTATGACGATATTATCAGTAGTAAGTTTCGGAACAGCTTTTTCAACGAGATGATAAAGCGCCCTTACTTGTTCGTTATTAAATTGATGCCCCGGCTCAAGGCTCAAATTAATAGCAACGGATGTTGAGTCTGTCTGTTCCGTAATAAAGACGGATTCTTCCGGAAGGTTAATCATCACATTTGCTTGGTCAATGCCTGAAAACCCTGACAATAAATTCCCTAACTCAGATTGCATCGCATCGAGTTTAATCATATCGAACTCATTATCTGTCACACCCCATGACGTGTTCGCACTAAAGAACCCATAGTCAATTTGACCAGAGTCCGGAATACCTTGGGCTGCGAGTTCGACGAGCAAACCTTCCGCTTGTCCTTCTGGGACATAAATCGTGGTTCCACCATGACGCACTTCATGTTCAATCCCGCGTGTATCGAGTTCGACTTTCACTTGTCCTGCCTCTTCTTGCGATAAGTCTGAATACAGCTGAACCATTGGGGTACGTGAAAAGAAGATGGTTCCGCCAATAACGATAATCAAAAACAAGATAACTGATGAAATCATCAATCCCTTTTGTTTAGTTGAACGTTGACGCCAGAAGTTTTCAATTGTTTCTTTAAGTTGTTGTAATTTCTCTTTCATTCTGCGCCTCCATACCAATAAAAATCACTTATAAATTAAAGTTGCATTCGCATCATTTCATTATAAGCGGTAATAACTTTACTCTGAACTTCAACAGCTAAATTCAGCCCGACTGAAGCTTTTTGAGCTGTAATCATCACATCATGAAGGTCATCAATTTGTCCGTTCACGAGTTGTTCTGTCTTAGCCTGTGAATCTAGTTGTAACTGATTCACATCATTTAAAGCATCTGTCAGCACATTTTTAAATGAGGCACTGTTGGCCTTCGGTTCAGTTGTCATGTCCGTTTTCATTGTTGGAGGAGTCATAGGTTGGATGAAATTTGTTTGAATCGTCATAGTTTACCTCCTTAATTACTTACCAATTTCTAATGCTTTCATTAACATGCCTTTTGTCGCGTTAAGCGCCGTCACGTTTGCTTCATAAGAGCGCGTGGCACTCATTAAGTCTACCATTTCTTGTAGTGGATCGACATTGGGCATTTGTACATAACCAGCCTCATCTGCATCTGGATGATTTGGATTATAAACAGTAACAAACGGGGCATCATCTTCTGTGATACTTGCTACTTTCACACCATTCACACTCTTATTCTCATCACTTTTTATCCGGGAAAATTGATCCCTAAACTTGGTGAGTCTGTCTGAAAGTTCACGATTTTACGGCGATATGGTTCAAACTCTCCGTCTTCATTCATTCTCGCCCTCGTTGAGTCAGCATTAGCAATATTTGCAGAAACGGTGTCCATTCTTAGTCTCTGGGCGGTAAGTGCTGAACTACTTATATTCATACCATTAAATACTGACATCCTTAACTTCCTCCTCTAATAACCGACTGTAAGCTATTAAATTGTCCATTCATTCGATCAATCAAGGCATTGTAATAAATCTGATTTGTAGCCAAATTCGACATTTCCTTATCGACATCGACATTATTCCCATTATGGTTATACGATGTGCTGTTGTTCGTTGTCACATTAAATTGACTGTTTACTTCATTAAAGTTGAAATGTTTGTCATGTGTTCTTTTTGTTTGCATGTTAGCTGTTAATTCATTGTTTAATATTGATTTAAATGCTACTTCTCTTGCTTTGTAATTCGCCGTATCTACATTTGCGATATTATTAGCAATTGTTTTGTTATTGAGCGCGGCATAATCTAAACCGTGTTGCAGCGAATCAAAAGTTCGACTAAAAAACGTCATTCTAATTCTCTCCTTATAGTTACATAGATAGTAATCTCTTGTCATTGTAGATGAAAAGATTGGGATTGTCTATGTTTGATAGCGATTCCAGAACAAGGGCATAGAACGCATTTTTACCTATCTAAAAAAATGTATTTAAGTCCATATAACCATTGCGTTTTTATTTTTTTCTCATGTGTTTTTAATCTGAATTTCATCACGTTTTAATCTTACTTTTTATGGATTTGTTTTAGTATTTTTTAGTATTATTCCACCTAAACATTAGCATGAAATTCCTTATTATAGCAACGCGATTTACACCGTCTTAACACATGGTATATTATATCATTTTTATTTCTCATTAGCATTATTTTTCTTCAAAAGGCTAAATCCTAAGAAAAATAGTCAATATCAGGATTTGTAATTTACTATTTGTTCCTCCCATTCTTATATTTGTTACGGCTGGATGAGTGAATGAGTTTAATCTCCTATATCTTTAGACTGAAATTTTATTAAGTTGAGTATAAGACGGCGACAGTTCGACGTTTATGCTACCAATAAAATACCTCAAACTAAAAAGTCAACATCGATACGTGAGATCGATGTTGACTTTTAATGACATACTTTTAATCACTTTAATTTTGAGACGATTTTAATTTTTGCAGTTCAACAAGGAACTTGTCATTTAAGACTTTAATGTAAGTCCCTTTCATACCAAGAGAGCGTGATTCAATCACACCTGCTGATTCTAATTTACGCAAAGCATTCACAATCACTGAACGGGTAATACCCACACGATCAGCTATTTTACTTGCAACTAAAAGACCTTCTTTACCATCAAGTTCAGCAAAGATATGTTCAATCGCTTCTAACTCACTATAAGACAATGAGCTAATGGCCATTTGAACAACAGCTTTTGACCGTGCTTCTTGTTCGATTTCTTCTGACTTTTCATGCAAGATTTCCATACCAACAACGGTTGCACCGTATTCAGCTAAAAGTAAATCATCATTATTAAAATCAGTATTTAAGCGGCTTAGAATCAATGTTCCTAATCGGTCCCCGCCACCAATAATCGGTACAATCGTCGTTAAGCCATCTTTAAATAAATCTTTATTTTCCACAGGGAAAGCTGTATATGGGCTATTTATATCCATATTTGATGTGGTCTCTTTAATATTAAATAAACTTTCCGTATATTCTAACGGGAATTGACGTTCTTCTAACATAGCTTTCATTCGCGGATTTTCAATTTGTTGATTAATTGAGAAGCCAAGCAACTTCCCTTTACGACTGACGACGAAGATATTCGCACTCATAATATCTTGAAGTGTCGATGCTACATCATTAAAGTTAACCGACTTTCCCGTTGTCCCTTGTAATATTGAATTAATTTTTCTTGCGCGTAGTAATAATTCCATAGTTATCCTCCATTATTATAAAATATATTGGCTTAAATCTTTGTCTTTTGCTATTTTTTCTAACTTATCATCGACATATTGTGGTGTAATTTCAATCTCGACCATAGCCATCGCATCTGCTTCAAATGATAAATCTTCTAGTAGTCTTTCTAATATCGTATGCAGACGTCGCGCGCGATATTATCGGTTTCTTGATTCACATGAAAAGCAACTTCAGCGATGCGTCTAATTGCCTCATCAGAAAACGTCACCGTTACTTCTTCCGTTTTTAATAACGCTTGGTATTGTTTAAGCAACGCATTTGAAGGTTCTGTTAAAATTTTAACGAAGTCATCCACCGTCAGTTTTTCAAGTTCTACTCGAACAGGGAATCGGCCTTGTAACTCAGGGATTAGATCTGATGGTTTTGACATATGGAAGGCACCCGCTGCAATAAATAAAATATGATCTGTCTTTACCGGGCCATACTTTGTGATGACAGTAGATCCTTCAATGATCGGTAAGATATCCCGTTGTACTCCTTCACGCGAAACGTTCGCATCACGTGAAGATTGACCCGCCACTTTGTCAATTTCATCAATAAACACAATACCCGTATTCTCTACACGATCACACGCCGTTTGGTAAACGTCATCCAAATCAATAAGCTTTAGTGCTTCTTCTTGCTTTAACACTTCTCGCGCTTCTTTTACGGATAATTTGCGTTTTTTCATTTTTTTCGGCATCATGTTTGATAACATATCTTGCATCTGTTCTATTCCTTGATTATTCCCAGTATCAAACATACCCGGCAGTTGTTCTTCCACTTCAATAGTAATCAGATGATCTTCTAATTCACCTAAAGCTAATTGTCGTTTCATCTGATCATGTTTTTGCTTTTTATCTTCTGTTGGTTCATCGTCTTCTTCCGGATTGGAAGATTGATTAAAGAACATTTCAAATGGATTTTTAATTGCGTTCTGTCCTCTTTTACCACTTGGGGCTAAATAATCTAATAACCGCTCATTAGCAAGCGCTTCTGCTTCGTCTTGTACGAGCAATGTCCGCTCTTCTTTCTCTAATCGAATAGCTGACTCAACCAAATCACGAATCATTGATTCAACATCACGCCCGACATAACCTACCTCAGTAAATTTTGTTGCTTCCACTTTGATAAAGGGTGCCCCTACAAGTTTTGCTAAACGTCTGGCGATTTCTGTTTTACCTACACCCGTTGGCCCAATCATTAAAATGTTTTTAGGTACCACTTCATCGATTAAGTCATCCGCTAGTTGCATGCGTCGATAGCGATTTCTAAGTGCAATCGCAACAGAACGTTTCGCTTGACGTTGACCAATAATATAATGATCAAGTTCTTTCACAATCTCTTTTGGTGTGTATTCTTTTTTCATTTTGTCACCTCTTTACTACACTAATTCTTCAATGACTATTTGATCGTTTGTATAAACACAAATCTCTCCAGCGATCGTTAAAGCATGTTGAGCGATTTCTCTTGCGGTTAAATCTTTAGCATATCGCTTCAAACTACGTCCGCTTGCAAGAGCATAATTGCCACCAGATCCAATGGCTAGTATGTCATCATCTGGTTCAATCACTTCCCCTGTACCTGAAACGAGTAGCATGGTGTCTTTGTTCATAACAATCAACATCGCCTCTAATTGTCTAAGCGCTTTATCACTGCGCCACTCTTTCGCCAATTCAACCGAGGCACGGGTTAAATTACCATCGAATTTTTCTAAATAGGCTTCAAACTTCTCAAATAATGTAAACGCATCGGCGACAGAACCTGCAAAACCTGCAAGTACTTTCCCTCCAAATAAACGTCTCACTTTCTTTGCTTTATGTTTCATGACAACAGCATTTCCCATTGTCACCTGTCCATCACCACTCATCGCACATTTGCCTTCATGGCGCACAGCAAAAATAGTCGTCGCATGAAATTGTTCTGGCATTCTTTCACCTCATTTACTTCTTCTTTGCCCGCGGATGACTATGATCATAGACATCTTTTAATCTATCTTTCGTTACATGTGTGTAAAGCTGTGTAGAAGAAAGATGTGCATGTCCTAATAATTCCTGTACACTCCGTAAGTCTGCGCCTTCATTCAATAAATGTGTCGCAAACGAATGTCTGATCATATGGGGGTGTACGTGAACCGTCAACGCGGCTTTTTCTGTTAATTTATTTAATATCAATCGCATCCCTCTAGTGGTCAGCGATTTTCCCCTCGCATTTAAAAAAAAGTGCTTCTGTCTCATTATTTTGTTGTAATGTCTGTCTACCATCATTAATATACCGAGTAAGCGCAACTTCAGCATAGGAACCGATAGGAATGTATCGCTCTTTGTTGCCCTTTCCTAAGACTTTGACGATATTAAGTGAGCAATCAACATCTTTTAACATCAACCTTGGCATTCACTTACACGCATACCTGTCGCGTATAACAACTCTAACAGAGCTTGATCTCTTTGACCTAATGGATCGGTTAAGTCACTTACTTCGAATAACTTTGAAAGCTCTTCTTGATATAAAAATTCAGGTAATTTTTTATCTTGTTTCGGTAATCGGGTGCCCATAAAAGGATTATCTGATACATAATGTTCTCTCTCCATGAATTTAAAAAAAGTTCTTAACGTCGATAACTTTCTTGATACACTTCGACGAGAAAGCGATTGTTCGTATAAATCCATTAAAAAAAGACGTACACATGCGTCATCTACTTCATTCATTTCATTGATTTGTTCCTTCTGCATAAACAAGAAAAATTGATCAATATCATGTAAGTATTCCTTTATCGTATAATAAGAGGCATTTTTTTCGATTTGCAAATACATTTTAAACTGATTTTTATACATTGAAAATGCTTGCATTAAAAATATCCTCCTAGTCAACCGATTAAATCAAACGTACCATATTCTTCATCATTTAGCAACTAATTTACCGAATTGCTCTAACAATCTGAATCGTCTAACATTTTGTCGTTACTTCGCGTTCACTGTTGGATCCGCGACATTATGTCAAGTATATTTACTTACCAACGGATAATTATATAGTTGTTTAAAATAATTGTCAATGAATTTTCTCACAAATGCATCAATTAAAACGATTGTGACTTTACTGACGACCGTTTGCTGTTTAGATTTCAGATACAATCAAAAAAGAGTACGCCCGAAGGCGTACCCTAGTACCGTTTAAGATTGTTGTTCTTCTTTATAATCACAACTTGAACATTGTATTTGCGTGCCTTTTTTCACTTTCTTTTCAACTAACATCTCACTACATTTTGGACATGGCCGTTCAATCGGCTTATCCCATGATAAGAAGTCACACTCAGGATATTGATCACATCCGTAAAATGTTCGCTTCTTCTTAGACTTCCGTTCGACTATTTGACCTTTCTTACATTTCGGACATGCGACGCCAATCTCTTTTAAAATTGGTTTCGTGTTACGACATTCAGGGAAGTTTGAACAAGCCATGAATTTACCATAACGACCCATTTTGTACACCATTTCCGATCCGCATTTTTCACACGTTTCACCAGCTGGTTCATCTTTTATTTCGATTTTCTCCATCTCAGCTTCCGCTTTCGTTAAGCGTTTCTCAAAACCTTGATAGAAATCATCAATGAGATTGACCCATTTAATATCGCCGTCTTCAATTCGGTCAAGGTCATGTTCCATTTGAGCCGTAAAATCAATATCAATGACTTCAGGGAAAAACTCAACAATAAGATCCATCACTATGCCACCAAGTTCCGTTGGGACAAAGCGTTTATTATCAAGACTCACATACTCGTTTTTGAATCGTATCTAACGTCGGGGCATAGGTTGACGGTCGGCCAATACCTTTTTCCTCCATCGTTTTCACTAAACGCGCTTCTGTATACCGCGGTGGTGGTTGCGTGAAGTGTTGATTCGGGATGATTTTATCAGCTTTAACGGTCATCCCCTCTTCAAGTTCTGGCAATAAGCGATCTTCATCTTTTTGATTGTCGTCATTACCTTCTACATATACTTCCATAAACCCTTTAAATTTAATTTGAGAGCCATTTGCTCTAAATTGCACACCGTTTTGATTTAATGTCACCGTAACAGTATCCATTATAGCTGGCGCCATAAGACTCGCCGTAAATCGTTCCCATATAAGCTTATATAAGCGATATTGATCACGAGAGAGCACAGATTTTAACGAGGCCGGCGTCCGGAAAGCACTTGTCGGACGAACCGCTTCGTGAGCATCTTGGGTTTTTTGTTTACTTTTAGATTTTCGATCAGCACCTAAGAATTTTTCACCGTACTGCTCTTTAATATATTGCTGTCCCTCATTACGAGCTGTTTCAGACAGTCGGGTTGAATCTGTACGCATGTACGTAATTAAACCTGTAATCCCACCATCTTTTTTACCTAAATCAATACCTTCGTAAAGCTGTTGGGCTAGCATCATCGTTTTACGCGCTCGGAAGTTTAATTTACGCGCCGCTTCTTGTTGTAACGAAGACGTCGTGAACGGTAGTGACGGGTTCCGCTTACGTTCACGTTTTTTCACTGACTCAATGTCAAAATCTTTTGATGGTATTTTCTCTAAAATTTGATCGACATCATCTTTTGTTGATAACGCTACTTTTTTATTATCCACTCGATAAAATTGGCCATCAAATAGTTCGTCATCCTTTTTAAACTTCGCATCAATCGACCAATATTCTTCCGGTTCAAAGTTTTTAATCTCATTCTCACGGTCAATAATCATTTTAACAGCGACCGATTGAACACGACCCGCACTTAAGCCTTTTTTAACTTTCTTCCATAGTAATGGACTAATATTATAGCCGACCAGACGGTCAAGAATACGACGTCCTTGCTGGGCATCTACTAGATTCATATTAATCGAGCGCGGTTGCTTAAATGATTCTTTGATCGCATCTTTTGTAATCTCATTAAAGACGACGCGACACTCTGAATCTTCATCAATATTTAAGGCATGGGCTAAATGCCAAGCAATCGCTTCCCCTTCGCGGTCGGGGTCAGCTGCGAGGTAAACTTTTTTTGCTTTTTTTGCGGCTGTTTTCAATTCTTTTAATACCGGTCCTTTGCCTCGGATGGTAATATATTTTGGTTTATAATCGTTGTCATAATCAACACCCATTTGAGACTTTGGTAAGTCAATCACGTGTCCCATTGAGGCTTTTACTTTGTATTTACGACCTAAATATCGTTCAATTGTTTTCGCCTTCGCCGGCGACTCTACTATTACTAAATAATCTGCCATTTCTTCCCCTCCAAGAGGTTTCGTTTTTCATGCTTAAAAATATCTGTGAAATCTCCACTATTATTAAATAGAAGATTAGCATTTGTCAAATGAAGAATGAAAAAAAGGCCAGATTTCTCTCTTTATCGCTTAGAATTTTGATTAATAATTTCCCAGTTAAGCTTATTCTCAAGCCATTCTTCAACAATATCTTGGGTATTTTGTACCAATTTTGCCCCTTGTTGGATTAAGGTGTGACACCCTACTGTATTCGGATTAAGAATATCACCCGGCAAAGCCATCACGATGCGCCCCTGTTCTAGCGCTTGGTCAGCCGTGATCATCGTGCCACTTTTTTGCCTTGCTTCGATGATTAATGTACCAAATCCTAGGGCACTGATGAGACGATTACGCTCTGGAAAATGAAATCGCGCCGGTTTTGTTTCTGGTGGATATTCCGATAAAATTAAATGATGGGTCGCTAATTCGTGAAACAACGCCCGATTTTCATAAGGATATGGGTACGAAAATCCACTGCCAATAATCGCAATTGTTTTTCCACCCGCATCAACGGCCAATTGATGGGCAAACCCATCAATGCCTTTCGCTAGTCCTGAAACAATCACAAAGTCTTTTACAATCGGCAAGAGTAACTGCTGCATTCTTCTTTCTGTATGAATCGTTGGTTTACGCGAACCGATGACACTTATTCGGTTCACATGACGGAGTAAACGTTCTTTCCCTAACCCGTACAAAACAACAGGAGGATCTGGGATGGTCCGAAACACGTGCGGATAGTCTTGATCGAGTATGGTCCATGTTTTACATGTTCGATTTGATAATTGTTTCATAAATGTCTTGAATCCATTTTTGATTTGATTGGTCATGTGCTGACACTGTTTCGTTGTTAAGACCGATAAAACTGATGGGTGTTGATTTATAATCGCTTCTATTAGGACATCATGATTTAATTGAATAAGTCGGTACAGCTTTCTCCTACCAATCCCTATTTCTTCATATAAATAGATGATACATTCACGATTGTACATAAGACGCCTCCAATGACTTTTTTCTTTAGTGTAAGACACGGTCATATTCATGTCGACAGTACGTCTTCTTAAAGCAAACGAACGTTTTCTTTATATAAACTAAAATAGGGCACTAAAAAAGAAAAAAGAGGCGTTTTTAATAAAAACCCTCCTTAGTATGTGCCTCATTATTAAATTTTTACGCGTTTAATGGGTTGATTAGTTCGTTTCATTTGACCGATCGACATGATAAATGAACGCGAACACTTCTGCGACTACTAGATATAATTCTTCAGGTATTGCTTGATTAATGTCAATTTGCCCTAGCATTTCAACTAAACTTTGATCCTCTTGAATGGGAACGCCAGCTTCATGTGCACGTTTGATGATTTCCTCTGCGACATAGCCTTGACCTTTAGCTGATACGACAGGTGCTAAGTCTTTGGTTTCATTATATCGCAGCGCCATCGCTTTCTTTAAATGGTGCGGTCGCTCTTTTTCTTCTGTCATGCCCGCACATCCCATCTTTTTTGGTCAGTTATGGTCGCTTGATACATCTCATTATGAGTCACCGTTGGTTCTTTGTCTTTAAAAGGGCGATGGTGAATAGAGGTCAATTGGTAATCCATGCGCGCTAAACCTTCTTTTAGTTGCGGTTTTAACGGTTCTAATAGGGCGCTTACCTCTTGGTTATTAATCACCGTCACTTGGATTAAGCGATTTTGTATCGCCATATCAACAATGGTTTCTCCTAATGAACCAAGGGTTAAATAAAAAGCGATATGGCAGTAATTCGGATCGAGTTCTCCCGACTCTCGCTTTTGTCCATACATGTCTAAATATACTTCTTGCTCTTCCCCTGTCGTCATTGGTAGGGCAATCCCGTAATGAATAAAATGTTCATCTTGCCTTACAATCGATAACTGTTGATCCGTCAATGATTGAATCAATTGATCTAGAGCCGGTATCTTTGTTTGAGATGATTGTTGGACATCTAGCAAGAGTTGTTTCAAGGTCCCACCCTGTTCAGATCCATCCATTAATTGCTGCTCATATGTTAGTCCGGATCTTAAGAGGAAATCTTTAACCCCTACTAAAAACTGATGTTCAACGGGCAAAGTTTGAAGTAACTGTGTCTCTTTCACAAGTGGTGTAAGTGTTTTAAAGTCCGTTTGCGTCAGTTGACGGTCAAACAATTGACGCAATAGCTGCTGAATATTTTGACTTGTTTCACCATTCGGACTCTCAATAAATTGTTTCAGTAACTGTTGGTTGTTACCCGTTAACTGTTGCGATACCTTTTGATATATTGACGGGTTTTCTCTAAGAAATGTCTGCAACTTCTCGGTTCCAAGCATCTGTTCTGTCGGTGATTTTTCGATCAACATGAGCTTTTCATTAGAGACTTTTGCCACTGTTGCTTGAATTATTTCTTTTGAAACGAGCGCCTCATTGTTGATGTCTGACACATTAACTTGAGGGAAAACCTCTTTTATCTGGGCGTGATTTTGGTTCAAAAACGTTTGTCGTTCTTGTTGATTGAGTGGGAGACGTTCGAGTGAGACCCATTGTTTTAATTGTTGGGCTGTTTGCTCATTTAATCCCATCTGACTTTTAAGTAATTGTTCAACTGCTTTTGGGATGTTAGTTGTGTGATCAATTGATAGACCTTTTTGATTAAATAACGTCATCACCTGCTCTATTTGCCTATCGGTCAAAGACGGTGTCGTTTCATTAGGTGACGTGATCGGTGTTTTAATCATTGACAGTTGATCTATCAGTTGCGCTAGCTTTTCTGATGGTGCCATATTTGTTAAGGCCTGCATTAATTGATCGACTAACATAGCTGTCGACTCGGTTATCACCCGGGAAAATGATGCGACCGTTTCACTCGACAGCGGTAATTGATGTTTGATCATACTCATTAACGCATTCTTCACTTCTGGTTGTGGTTGCGCTTTATAAATATCTAACGCTACTTTAAACTGCTGCGGTTTAACTGGGATGTTTTCTGCTAACAACTGACGCAATAGCTGCTCTGCTTCTTTCGTTACAGGTAACGCCATTTTTTTAAGAAGCGCTCCAAGTGGTGCATCATGTTTTACCGCTTGTTGTTCGACCATTTTCAGTTCTGGTATGTCACCCGATGAGATAACTTCAAACACATAACTCTTGCCCTTTTCAACCGGCACTTCAAGTTTGGCGGTAACGCGATTATGCCCCATTTTAATTGTGGCTATTTGGTCCAGATGCAATTGTTCAATTGTCCCTTTCACAATTTGCCCTTTTGATAACGGAAGTTTTTTATTTGATTGCGCGTGATTTAATGTTTGATTAGCATACTGTCTTTGAACTTGCATCCTCTCACCCTTCCCCTTAAACGCTCATAAATATGCCTTCACAGGCGCAAATGATCGTCTGTGAATCGATGTAACCCCATGTGTTTTTAACCCTTCTAGGTGGCTCTTTGTGCCGTAGCCTTGATTATGAATAAAATCATAACCCGGATACTCTTCATCGTAATGTGCCATGATACGGTCACGTGTCACTTTGGCTATCACACTCGCGGAGGCAATAGAGATACTTTTCATATCACCTTTAATTAATGATTGTTGTTGGATAGCGTATTTAGCTTAATCGCATCAAGCAACAAATAATCCGGTGTGAGGGGCAAGGAATCAATCGCTTCAATCATGGCCTGTTTAGTCGCTTCTAAAATGTTGATATCATCAATAACATCCGGTGAAACGATACCAACACCAACAGCAAGCGCTTGTTGTTGAATCGCTTCAAAGAAAAACTCACGCTTTGTTGATGACAATTGCTTAGAGTCTGTCAATCCCATTAAGTCGCATGCTTCCGGTAAGATAACTGCCGCTGCGACAACAGGACCAGCAAGAGGACCACGGCCGACTTCATCCACTCCACAAATCAGCTGATAGCCTTCATTTTTAACCGCTTGCTCGTATATAAACTTACGCAAATAGTCTTCTTTTAATTGCGCGCGCTTTTTTTGTACTTTGTCATAGCGCAGGAGTAATTCTTTTACGCCTTTACGTTCATCTTGGCCTAGTATGGCTAATGTTTCATCGTCTACTGGCTGACTTAGTAGTTGTTTGATTGTGGTAATAGGTTGTTTACTTAACTCTACCTGCTTCATACTTTCCCCTACTCTCTTACTGTTTATATCGTATGTATTGAAAAAAAAGTGAACGCGATTCTTCGAACTATTTTCATTTAACTGAGAGATAGACAAAAGACGCACCTATAGCGATGCGTCTTCTGGACGTTCTAATGAAATTAACCCAAGTTTACCTGAACGATAGTCACGTATGATTAGCTCAGCGGTTTTATCATAATCGACTTGATTACCTGAGGCAAGCGCACCTCTTAAGCGACCAACGTGATCAAAAAGTGGTACAACGTCTTGGTCAATATCTTCAATTTGGTATCGTTCCATCAGGACATGTGGATAATGTTCTTTTAAGTAACGCAATAAAAAGACAGCTAAGTCATCCATATGAAGAATTTGGTCTTTAATTGTCCCAAGACAAGCTAAGCGATAACCGATGACTTCATCTTCAAATTTTGGCCAAAGAATCCCTGGTGTATCAAGTAATTCAAAGTCCTTTTTCACTTTAATCCATTGTTGACTGGTTGTCACACCTGGACGATCCCCTGTTTTCGCAATCTTTTTATTAGCTAAACGGTTGATCAGTGTTGATTTGCCGACATTGGGAATACCAATGATCATTGCCCGGGCCGGACGTGGCTTGATGCCTTTTCTACGCATCCGCTCCATCTTATCATGTGCCATGATTTTAGCTGTTTCTACTACTTTTTTAATGTCTTCTTTTTGATTGACATCGACACTAATCGCACGTTCGCCTGACGCGTTAAAGTGATCGATAAACGCTTGTGTCACTTTTGGGTCCGCTAGATCTTTTTTCATTAAGACGCGCATTTTTGGTTTTTGATTCAGAATTTGTTTAAGCATCGGATTCTCTGAAGCAAATGGCGCTCGTGCATCCACCAGTTCAATCACAAAATCCACAAGTTTTAATTTTTCTTGCACTTGTCTTCTCGCTTTGGCCATATGGCTGGAAACCATTGAATCGGCATATTTATCACTCCTTACCGAACTATATTAAAATTATCTAGTGGCCAGTAGCGTAAAAACGCTCGACCCATAATCCTTTCTTTTGGCACAAGGCCAATCGTCCGGCTATCTGTTGAATTACTCCGGTTATCACCTAATACAAGATAGTAACCATTCGGAATACTTTCATGACCTGGTTCGATATCGTTCACAGTAAAATCATTCGTAAACGCATTCGGGTCTGTTAAAAAGTACTCCTGTTTTTCTGTACCATTAATGTATAACTGATTATCTTTATATTCAATCGTATCACCGGGTAAGCCAATAACACGCTTTATATAGTCTTTTTGTTTTGTTGCCTGAAAAACAACAATATCAAATCGTTCAGGTTCATCAATATAGTACGATAGCCGCTCCATCATTAAGAAGTCACGGTTATGTAGTGTCGGTTCCATCGAATCACCATCGATTGAAATGGGTGTCAATACAAATGTTCTTATGAGATAGACGGACAAAACAATCGCCAGAATTGTCATCAAATGACTTAATGTTTTTTTCATTTTTCTCTCACTCCGCAAGTGACGCGTTAACGTCGGCATTTACTTTAGTGTATCAAATATTGATCTATTTATGGTGTTTACTTATCTTTTCTCATGATAGGCTCATCTTTATTTTCAGTACGTTTGACACATGATCTCAATAAATTGCAATTTTAGCGTTGAAAAAAGGAGCTTGAACTTCAAGCTCCTTTTTTGATCGTTTCTCGTTAAATTAGCGGATTTCTTTAATACGTGCAGCTTTACCACGTAGGTTACGTAGGTAATAAAGTTTCGCACGACGTACTTTACCGCGACGTAGAACTTCAATCTTATCGACACGTGGTGAATGTACTGGGAAAGTACGTTCAACACCAACACCATAAGAAATTTTACGCACAGTGAAAGTTTCACTGATGCCGCCGTTTTGACGTTTAATAACGACACCTTCATAAACCTGGATACGTTCACGTGTACCTTCGACTACTTTCACGTGTACCTTAACCGTATCACCAGCTTTGAATACTGGGCGATCCTTAAGTTGTTCTTTTGTAATGTCTGCAATTAATTGTTGCATGTGTATACACTCCTTCTCCACTCATGTTCATATAAGAGGAATTCTTACAGCGGAACATCGTTTTCACTTAAGCTTTCGCTCAAGTCCAACAGTTACTATATCATAATTACAGCTTAAAAACAAGGTTTTTGAGCTGTTTATTTGTTTTTTTCTTCTGCTTTAACTTCCGCTAGTAAGGCTTGTTCAAGTTTTGAGAGTGGATACGTTTCTAATAAGTCTGGCCGACGCAAATACGTCCGTCTCAGTGATTCTTTTTTACGCCACTCATCTATTTTACCGTGATGACCGGAACGCAGCACTTCAGGTACGATATGGCCCTGAAACTCAGCTGGTCGGGTATAATGCGGGTGCTCGAGTAGTCCAGTAGAAAATGAATCTTCTTTTGCAGAAGTTTCATTACCTAAACCATCTGGCAATAATCTAACGACACTATCTATGACCACCATCGCACCAAGTTCACCGCCAGTTAAAACAAAGTCTCCAATTGAGATCTCATCAGTGACAAGATGCTCTCTAATTCTTTCATCATAACCTTCATAATGTCCACAAATAAAAATCAAATGCTCTTCTTCCGCTAATTCTTCTGCTTTTTTCTGTGTATAACGCTCACCTTGTGGACACATAAGAATCACACGCGGGGGTTTTTCTTCACTCTTCTCAATTGCCTCAACCGCACGAAATATTGGCTGCGGCATCAATACCATACCGGCACCGCCACCATAAGGGTAATCATCGACCTTATTGTGTTTGTTATCAGCATAGTCTCTAAAGTCAATCGCGTTGTAGTGAAACACACCATTATCTTGTGCTTTTTTCATAATCGATGACTGTAAGACACCATCGAACATGCTTGGAAAGAGAGTAAGAATATCAATCTTCATCTGGCAACAAACCTTCCATAGGTTCAATGGTCACGCGTTTGTTGTTAACGTCTACTTCTTTAACGACATCTTCAATGTAAGGAATAAGAATATCTTTCTTGCCTGTTTGTTTGACTACCCAGACATCGTTAGCGCCAGGAGATAAAATTTCTTTAATTTCACCGAGAACGCGTCCCTCGCTCGTTGATACTTCACACCCTAAAATTTCATGGTAATAATACGCATCTTCCTCCAGCGGCGTTTGATAAGCTTCAGTAATCCTAAGCATCCCTTCTTTGAATAATTCAACATCATTAATGTTGTTATACTCTTCAAACATCACCATATCAAACCCTTTATGTTGACGATGTGATTTGATAGTCACGATTTCTGGTTGGTTACTGCCTTTTTTAAACAGAAATAAGCGCTGACCTGGCGTAAAGCGATCGTCAAAATCAGTGATTCTTACGATTTTCACTTCTCCTTTAATACCGTGCGTATTCACAATTTTACCGACATTAAAATAAGTTGTCATATCTTCACCTCATATAGTTATTTTTTCATCTCAAGGACGACAAAATGAATCGTCATTCAGATAAAAAAACATATCGATTGTTTCATTTGTTACTCTCGTAATCAATCATGCGTTATTAAAAAGTCACATGATGCAGAAAACAGGGAAAGGTTACCCTTTTCCCTGTTCTACATAATGTCTAGATAAATACGTTTTTTAGTATCCGTTCCAGCTGCATAAACAATCGTACGAATTGACTTAGCAATACGACCATTCTTCCCGATCACCTTACCAACATCCGCTTCATTGACCGTCAGATGAAACACAAGCTTGTTGTGCTCTTCTTTTGTGTCAACACGGATATCTTCTGGATGATCGACAAGTGGTGTCACGATTGATGTTATCAAGGCCTCCATGTGATCACACTACCTTATTTTTGGTTTTTTGAGTCGTGGAATTTTTTCATGATGCCTTCTTTAGAGAATAAATTGCGAACAGTGTCTGATGGTTTTGCACCATTAGCCATCCAGCTCATTGCTTTTTCTTCATCTAATTTCACTTCAACCGGGTTTGCTACCGGATTGTATGTGCCGATTTGTTCGATGATACGTCCATCACGTGGCGCACGCGCATCTGCAACTACTACACGATAAAATGGATTACGCTTTGAACCCATACGCTTTAAACGAATTTTTACTGCCATGTTTTTGCACCTCCATTAAAAATGTATTTCACAAGTTTAGATTGTATCAGATTGTTTTAAGTCTGTAAAGTGTTTTTACATTACATAAACGGAAAATTAAGTCCTTTTTTCTTCTTACCCTTCTTCCCGCCTTGCATTCCAGACATTTGTTTCATCATTTTTTTCATTTCATCAAATTGTTTTAAAAGACGATTGACTTCAGAAATCGGACGACCCGAACCCTTCGCAATCCGTTTTTTTCGACTTGCATTCATTAGCCCTGGGTCTTGTCTTTCTTTTTTCGTCATCGACTGAATAATAGCCTCAACATGAACCAATTGTTTGTCATCAATTTGGACATTTTTTAGACCTTTCATCTTATTTGCTCCTGGCAACATGCCTAAGAGCTCATCAAGTGGCCCCATACTTTTGACTTGTTCCATTTGATCAAGAAAATCATCGAACGTAAAACTTGCCGTACGCATTTTTTGTTCCAGTTCTTTTGCTTTCTTTTCATCAATATTGTCTTGCGCTTTTTCAATAAGAGATAAGACATCGCCCATCCCTAAAATACGCGAGGCCATCCGTTCTGGGTGGAAGGCTTCCAATTCATCTAACTTCTCGCCCATACCAGCGAATTTAATCGGCTTATGTGTGACAGCGCGGATTGATAATGCCGCCCCACCACGCGTATCACCATCAAGTTTCGTTAAAACAACACCCGTAATATCAAGCGTACTATCAAATGTTTCTGCTACATTGACCGCATCTTGACCTGTCATCGCATCAACAACTAAGAAAATCTCATCTGGATTAATATCAGCCTTAATTTGTGTCAATTCACCCATCAAATTTTCATCAACATGCAGTCGGCCAGCCGTATCGACAATCACGTAATCTAAATGTTCCGCTTTCGCATGCTCAATCGCTTCTTTGGCTATATCGACCGGATTTTTCTCGGTTCCTTGGCTAAAGACCGGAATGCCGAGTTGCTTACCGACCGTCTCTAATTGATCGACCGCCGCTGGACGATACACATCACAAGCGACTAGCAATGGCTTACGGTTATGTTTTTTACGCAACAAATTCGCCAGTTTACCAGAAGTCGTTGTTTTACCTGCCCCTTGTAAACCGACCATCATTATCACGGTTGGCGGGCGTTCGCTTACCGCAATTTTACTCTGTTCCCCGCCCATTAACGCGGTTAATTCTTCTTTTACAATTTTGATGACTTGTTGGCAGGTGTTAAACTTTCCATGACCTCCGTACCAACCGCTCGTTCCTTAATTTTCTTTACAAAATCTTTCACAACTTTAAAGTTAACATCCGCCTCTAAGAGTGCTAAACGGACCTCGCGGGCCATTTCTTTAACATCTTGTTCGGATACTTTCCCTTTACCGGTCATTTTTTTAATCGTACTTTGCAGACGATCTGCTAAGCCTTCAAATGCCATAGAGAAATCCCTCCTAATCCAATTCTTTTAACGCGTTAATATCTGATAATAACGCCTTATCGGTCACTTTTTCTTCTAATGTTTTAATCAACGCTTGACGTTTTAGAAACTTTTCATACAATTTCAAGCGTTCTTCATACGATTCAAGCATCTTTTCTGTCCGTTTAATATTATCATAGACAGCTTGTCTTGACACATCAAAGGTATCAGAAATTTCCCCTAAGGAGTAATCTTCTAAATAGTATAATTCCATATAACTCCGCTGTTTTGGCGTTAAGAGCGCTTGATAAAAGTCTAATAAGAAATTCACCCGCGTGGTTTTCTCTAACATCATCTCGTTCACTCCTTGTTAAGTAAAAAAACTTTACATTAAGCATACTAGACGATAACACGTCGTCCGTCAAGCGTCACTCTTCCGTCAACATGTCACTGAATAGCCCGTAAACAAACGCTTGCGGATCAAATGGTTCAAGATCAGTCATTTTCTCACCTAAACCGACATACTTCACGGGAATATTGAGTTCTTTTCTAATCGCAAGGACAATCCCACCTTTAGCGGTACCATCTAATTTTGTTAAGATAATACCGGTCACATCCGTCGCTTGTTGGAATTGTTTAGCTTGAACAAGCGCATTCTGTCCCGTGGTTGCATCTAAGACAAGTAACACATCATGCGGGGCACCTGGAATTTCTCTTTCTATCACGCGTTTGACCTTACTAAGCTCATTCATTAAGTTCACTTTATTTTGTAAGCGTCCCGCCGTGTCACAAAGTAATACATCCACTCCGCGCGATTTAGCCGCTTGAATCCCGTCAAACATGACGGCTGCTGGGTCACTACCTTCGCTTTGCTTGATCACGTCAACACCGACGCGCTCACCCCAGACTGATAATTGTTGAATAGCACCCGCTCTAAACGTATCGCCTGCTACAAGCAAGACTTTTTTCCCTTCTTGAGACAATTGATACGCTAATTTACCAATTGAAGTCGTTTTACCTACGCCATTAACACCAACGAAAAGAATGACGCTTAAGGCGTTTTCCTGTAAATTTAATGGTGATGCTTGTTCAAAATCATCTCCCGCATAAATTTCGGCTAATTTTTCTGAAATGACACCTTTTAATTCACGCGCATCTTTAATATTTTGACGCTTCGCTTCCATTTCTAAATCTTCGACAAGCGTCATCACTGTATTGACACCGACATCTGCTGAAATCAACATTTCTTCTAAGTCTTCGAAAAACTCTTCATCAACTTTGCGGTACCTAGCAACAAGATCATTAAGTTTGGATGAGAACGATTGTCTTGTTTTAGACAACCCTTCTTTATACTTATCTGATACTTCCTCTGTTTCTTTTGTTTGGGTAAACTTATCCTTTAATTTCTTTAAAAAACTCATAATTCTCCTTCTTTCTTATGCTTCATTTAAAATAGCAGCTGTTTCTTCTAGTTTTACTGAGACAAAGCGAGAGACACCTGACTCTTGCATAGTAACCCCATATAAGACGTCTGCACCTTCCATCGTGCCTTTTCTATGAGTAATGACGATAAACTGTGTCTCTTGACTATAATCCTTCAGATAGCGGCTAAAACGTTCGACATTAGCTTCGTCAAGCGCGGCTTCCACTTCATCTAGGACACAAAATGGCACGGGTCTCACGCGTAAGATACTAAAGAGTAAGGCAATCGCGGTGAGTGCTCGTTCACCACCTGAGAGTAACGCTAATTGTTGGGCTTTTTTACCTGGTGGTTGGGCTTTTATTTCAACCCCTGTTTCAAGTAAATCATCTGGATTCGTTAACTTAAGTTCTGCATGTCCCCCACCAAATAATTGTTGAAACACTTCGCTAAAGGCCGATTTAATTTGGCTAAACGTTTTATCAAACCGCTTCTCCATCTCGGTATCCATTTCAAAAATAACATCGTATAATGTTTCCTTTGCCTCAAGTAGATCTTGTTCTTGGTTTGTTAAAAATTCAAACCGTTCATTAATACGGTCATACTCATCAATCGCCCCAAGATTAACGACACCTAATTCATCAATGTCACGCTTTAATAATTTAACTTTCATCTGGTCTTCAGCTAAGGTCTCGGTTTTGTCCGTCTCCTGTTGAAGCCGCTCAAAACTCATTTCATATGTTTCTTGTAAGTAGTTTAAGCGATTTTCTAATTCGACATCCAAACGATTCGCTTTCACTTCTAAACGGTTTTGTTCTTCTTTTTTTGCTGTTAGCTGATGACGTTCTGTTTTTAACTCAGCTTCTTTTGTTTCAAGCGTCGTTTGTAAGTTTAACCGTTGCTCGCGTTTTTGCTGAATCGTTTGTAGTAACGTCTGTTTTTCTTCTTCCAATGTTTTCAGCGTTTGAGCGAGGGCTTGTTTTGCTGCTTGATGTTTATCTTCATCCTTATGCAGATCATAAGCGTCGGTTAATTGTTGAACCGTCTCTAACAATTCTTGTTCTCTTGCTTTAACTGCTGTCAATTTTTCTAATTGATATTCGAGCGCCTTCATTTGTTCGGCGTAGTCGATCTTAAGTTGTTGCCACTGTTGATCGTATTGTTTCTTATACGCTTCATGGTGCTCTTTTTCTTCTTCTAGCTGATCAATGGCTTCTTTTAGCGCATCTAGCTGGGCCTTTGTTTTCGTTAACTTTTCTTCAGACTGTTCTTGTTTATTTTTCAATTGATTTTGATCATCATTAAACGTCTGAAGTAAGCGCTCATTGTAGTGATAACTTTCTTCTTGATGCTTTAATTCAAGTACTTTTGCTTTACGCACATCTTCCAATGCATTAAAGTGTGCCTTCTGTTCTGACATCGTTTCTTCCAGTGACTGAAGCTCTTCTTTTAACGCTTGATAAGCCTTTTCTTTCGCTTTAATCGAGTCCATATACGCGTCTGTTCGTGTCACAAATGCGTGTAACTTTTCTGTTACTTGCTTTAATTCCGTTTCACGCGAAAACAAAGAGGACTGTTGACGTTTCATCGCTCCACCGGTCATCGACCCACCAGGATTGACAAGATCCCCATCAAGCGTAACTACCCGGAATTTCCGGTCAACAGCGGTTGCGATACTATTCGCATCTTTTAACGTTTTAGCAATCAACGTCTGTCCGAGTAAATATTGAAGCACAGGGCGATAAGGTTCACTCGTATGAATCACGTCACTTGCGACCGCAATAAAGCCTGGTTCATGTTGTAATCGCTCTTTATAGACATGTGGCAGCACACGCGGTTTAATGGTCGTGAGCGGATAAAAAGTCGCTCGCCCTTGGTTATGTGTTTTTAAATATTGAATAGCTTCTCGGGCGGCTTTTTCATCTGAGACAATCACGTGCTGGGATTGCGCACTCATTGCCGACTCCATAGCCATTTGATAGTCACGCGGAATATCAATCAGCTCAATCACGGCTCCGTGGATACCTGTTAGAGCGTTTTTATCGCGTGCTTTAAGGACAGCTTTAACCCCTTGATAAAAACCTTGAAAGCTTTCTTTAAGCTCTTCTAACATATCTTTCTTAGATTCTAACTGATCAATTTGTCTTTCTGCATGGCGGCGTTTATCGTACATGTCTTGAAGTCGCGCTGACTCTTCGTCTAACTTGCTTTTTAAAGCACTGACATCCTTATTCTGACGTTCAAGCGTCTCACCTAACGCTGCCGTTTCTTGCGTGAGCTCTTTTAGCTCGTCATTTAGTTCAGCGCATAGAGATTTTTTATCGTTTACCTGCGCTTTAAAATCTAACTCTTTGTTAGACAAGTTGTGATAGTCTTTTTCATATGAGTCTCTGGCGTGTTTGAGTCGTGCCTCTTCGTTTAAAAGCTCGATATAATCACTTTTCTTATCGGCTAATTGTCGGTCAAGGTCATCGACAGACACCGCTAATTTTTCTTTCATATGAGCGATTTTAATTTTCAAATCTTGTACAGATTCAAGCATCGTACTATACGTCGTTTCAAGTGACTGTCTTCTCTTTCGCTCATCAGTGAGTGCTTGTTCGTTTTTTTCTTTATCTTCTACTATTTTATCTAGCGAAGCTTGTGCATGACGTTCACGTTCCAATAAGAGTTTTTGTTCACCCGATTGTTTTTCAAGTGTTTCTGTTACTTCTAATAAGGACGTTTGAAAAGACTGAACCTCTTCGTCAATGTGGTCTAACTGCGCATGAATATCATCATTTTTTTGCTCTTTTTGATCTAACTCCAGTTGCGCTTGAATCACATGATCTTTTAATTGGTCAATTTTCGCTAACTGTGCACGCCATTCTGTGAGCATACGATCAATTTCTGTATGAAGAACGGACTTTTCAACAGTCATCAATGCTTTCTTTTTCGCTAAGTAATCTTTAGCCACTGTCGCTTGTTCTAAGAGCGGTTCGCGCTGTTGATTAATTTCATGAAGAATATCCTCTACGCGGTTTAAGTTTTCTTCTGTTTCAACCAATTTAAACTCAGCTTTTTTCTTGCGTTGTTATATTTTAAAACACCCGCCGCTTCTTCAAAGATCACCCGGCGTTCTTCCGCCTTTGAACTTAAAATCTCTTCAACTTTACCTTGACTAATAATAGAGAAGGCTTCGCGTCCTAAACCAGAATCTAAAAACAAATCAACAATATCTTTCAGTCGACAAGACTCTTTGTTTATGTAGAACTCACTCTCGCCTGAGCGATAGACCCGGCGTGTCACACTGATTTCATTATAATCCAGCGGAAGGGTTCCTGAACGGTTATCTAGCGTTAAGGTTACCTCAGCCATATTAAGTGGCTTACGCGTATCACTCCCTTGAAAAATAATGTCTTCCATTTTCGTTCCACGCAATGATTTCGCTGATTGTTCACCTAGTACCCAGCGAATCGCATCTGTCACATTACTTTTACCACTGCCATTTGGACCAACAACAGCTGTCACACCTGGGACAAAATCAACGTGAATCTTTTCGGCAAAGGATTTAAACCCGACCGATTCTAATTTTTTTAAATGCATATTGTCGTCACCTTTTCTAATTAAACCAAAGAGTTAGGCACTCCTTGTTTCTTTTTCGCCGACTTTATTTTATCATAGATTAAGGACAGTTAGAAGATGAGATATGAGGGGGATAAACAAATGTCAACGAACCAATCACTTGAGTCATTGCTAAAGACGTTACAATCAAGGTTAAATGTTGTGAATGAAGGTGTATTTAATCCAGAAGATTTTGATCCAGACAAGATAGATGATTTAGCTGCACTTGTCAATTTTATCGAAGCACGCTCGCATTTATCTTTACAAGAAAATGAGGCTGTCATTACTGAATTAAAAGCCTTACGAAAATAAAACATCGCTTGAATCTATGTTAATTACAGGGATTCAAGCGATGTTTTGTACACTTTATTTTTTTAGGATTGGTGCAAATCAAGCGCCCGTTTAGCTGCACGTTGTTCTGCTTCTTTTTTCGTCCGGCCGTGGCCTTTTCCTGATACTTCTTGATTAATTTTCACATGAGCGACAAACTCACGGTCATGGGCAGGTCCATGTTCAGCGATAATTTCGTATTCAATTTCAGCATGTTTATTTTGTTGGATCAATTCTTGCAGTTGACTCTTATAATCCAGCCCATGTAAAAAGGCCCCTTCTTTGACTTTGGGATAGACATGCTGTTTTAAAAACGAAACCACGACTTCAAATCCTTGATCGAGATATAACGCCCCGATAAAAGCTTCAAATACATCTGCTAAGAGTGCCGGTCGTTTTCTTCCTCCGGTGCGTTCTTCACCTTTTCCTAGTAAGACAAATTTATCAAAATGCAATTCTTTCGCAAATTTCACCAGGCCGGTTCACAAACGATGGATGCTCTTAATTTAGTTAATTCACCTTCGGCTTTGTTTGGAAATTCACGGTAGAGATATTGAGAAATACCCAGTTCTAAAACGGCATCACCTAAAAACTCTAATCGCTCGTTATCTTGATAAATCCGATTTTTATGCTCATTGACGTAGGATGAATGAGTAAATGCTTGTTCAAGTATCTTTTGATCATGAAAGAAAATCCTTAACTCTTTTTGTAAATCTTTAAAATTCATTCCTTCACCTCCTTTTTTTCTCCCTATATCTTATCTTTATTTAGTGAAAAAAGCAAAGGTCTCGTTTAAAAAAACGAGACCTTTTTCAATATTTTTTAAGCTTGACTGTCTATGTAGTTCACAGCATCAGCTACTGTTTGAATTTTTTCTGCTTCTTCATCAGCAATTTCCATATCAAACTCATCTTCAAGTTCCATCACTAATTCAACAACATCTAGTGAATCTGCTTCAAGATCATCTTTGAAAGATGCTTCAAGTGTTACTTTTTCTTCTTCCACATCTAAACGGTCAACAACAATTTTCTTTACGCGATCGAAAGTTTCTGCCATTTGTCATTCACCCCCTTTCAAATAATATTATGATTACATGTACATGCCACCATCAACCGACAGCGTCTGTCCTGTAATATAGCTTGCCGCATCCGACGCTAAGAAATACACAGCATCAGCCACTTGTTTCGGTTCCCCAAGAGCTTTGAGTGGTATTTGATTGAGCAATAATGTTTTTTGTTCATCTGAGAGTGCATCTGTCATATCAGTCGTAATAAACCCAGGAGCCACCGCATTGACACGAATCTGTTTGGCTGCGAGTTCTTTCGCGGCTGATTTTGTCATGCCAATCACACCTGACTTCGCTGCGACATAGTTAATTTGACCAGGGTTTCCTGACAAGCCCACAACAGAACTTAAGTTAACAATCGCGCCACCTTTTTGTTTCATCATCGGACGTGCGACAGCTTTCATCATCAGAAAGACACCTTTTAAATTCGTATCAATCACCGCATCAAAATCGGCTTCTTTCATGCGCATAAGCAAATTATCACGCGTAATACCCGCATTATTAACGACAACATCAATCTGTCCAAACGTATCGATCGTCTCTTTGACCATGCTTTTGACATCAGTCTCATCGGCGACGTTTGCTTTTACCACAAGGGCTTCTTGACCTAAAGCTTCTACTTCAGCCTTCACAGCCAACGCTTTGTCTTCATTACCATTGTAGTTTACCACAACACTATAGCCATTTTCAGCAAAAGTTAAGGCGATTTCTCGACCAATTCCTCGCGATGCTCCAGTAATAAGGGCAACTTTTGTCATGATTCATCCTCCTTGTACCATTGAACAAAGGCCGTCAATGAGTCTTGATCTTCTACTTGAAAAACACGTGCCCGTCGATGAATTTTTTTCACTAAGCCGGTTAATACTTTTTTATTACCGACTTCGACAAAGGCATCAATTTCATCATGATCTAACAGATGGCGGATACTTTCTTCAAACCGTACTTTACTATAGAGCTGTTCTGTTAACCTGTGTTTAATTTCATCCGGGTCTGTTTCCGCTTGCGCTGTCACGTTATGTAATAACGGGACTTGCGGGACTTTAACATCCACATCCTTTAAGACAGATGCAAACTTGTCTGCTTGCGGCTTCATAAATGACGAGTGGAACGGCCCACTTACCGCTAAAGGAATGACACGTTTGGCGCCTTTTTCTTTTAATAACGGCGTTATTTCTTCAATCTTTTGTTTGTCACCTGAAATAACAATTTGACCAGGTGAATTAAGGTTAGCTATTTCTACTTGGTTATTTGTCGTATTTAATACGTCTTCAAGCACATCCTCAGTTAGACCAAGGACCGCACTCATCCCGCCTTTACCTTCTGGGTCGGCTTGTTCCATCAATACCCCTCTTTGGTAGACGAGTGTCGTTGCTTGTTCTAAAGTTAAACTCCCACTCGCAACAAGGGCACTATATTCTCCTAAACTATGTCCTAAGACCGCAACAGGTTCAACCCCTGCTGCTTTTAGAGCGTCTAACAATACACCACTTGTTAAAACAAGCGCCGGTTGAGCATGTTTTGTTTCTGTTAATGATTCGATTGGACCGTCAAACATTAACCCGCGCAGATCAAAACCTAACCAATCATTTGCTTGGTCAATCGTTTGTTTGGTTTTTTGGTCATGTTGATATAGACTCATGCCCATCCCTAAGTCTTGGGACCCTTGTCCAGGAAACATGAAGACAACACGTTTCATTCGCTCACCTCCATGTCCTTCATTGATTGAACCGTGTCAGCAATCGTCTCGCTCACCCGGTGTTCAACCATGGTCATAGTTTGTTTAATGGCGCTATAAATCGCTCGGTCATTGGAAGACCCGTGCGCTTTAACCACAGGCGCTTTTAAACCGAATAAAGCCGCGCCACCGTACTCTGCGTAATCTAATTGGTCTTTTAAACCTTTTAAATCTTTCTTTAAGACGGCGGCGGCGAGTTTAGTTTTTAGTGATGACATGAAAGTTGCTTTAAGCATCTTAAACATGTTCATCGCTGTCCCTTCGACTGTTTTAAGAGCAATATTGCCACTAAAACCATCCGTTACGACCACATCGGCCACACCTGAGAGTAAGTCACGCGCTTCCACGTTACCAACAAAGTTAATCGGTGCCTGTTGTAACAATTGAAACGCTTCTTTTGTTAATTCTGTTCCTTTATTATCTTCTGTTCCAACATTTAATAAACCGACGCGTGGTTGTTTTATCCCGCGTACTTTTTCGGCATAAATTGACCCCATGATACCATATTGTAGTAAATGTTTCGGTTTCGCTTCAACATTCGCTCCGACATCAAGCAGGACGAAGCCTTTTTGATCAATCGTCGGTAACGTTGGGCTTAATGCTGGGCGCTCAATACCTTTAATTCGGCCAACTTGAAATAACCCCGCACTCATTAATGCCCCCGTATTCCCGGCTGAAATACACGCATCCGCGCGGTGTTCTTTCACCTCATTAGCCATTAAGACTAAAGAAGCATCTTTTTTACGACGTACCGCTTTTACGGGTTCATCGTCCCCTGAAATCACGGTCGTCGTATGGATCATCTCAATCCGCTCGGTTGAAGTTAAAAACGACTGAATCTTTGATTCATCACCGACTAAAATAATCGTTAAATCTTTATGAGCTTTGGTTGCTAACATCGCACCTTTTACAATGGCTTCTGGTGCATGGTCGCCACCCATTGCATCTATGACAATTCGCATGAATTTTGCCTCCTACTGTTCCTTCTGGCGATACATCGTAAAGTTCCCTTTAAAAACGGGTTCGCTTTCTACAAAACTTTCCACGACCACACGTGTCCGGTTGTGTTTTTCCAACGTTTCTACGTGTGCTTTAGCTACGACACGTTCGCCTTGTTTCACTTGTCGAGTAAATTTAATCTCAGCCTTTTCAGTTAAGGCAAGTTCATCATCAATCACGGCCACCGCAAGTGAATTGGCTTGGGCAAACAAATGGTGCCCACGCGCGATATCATTGCGACTAAATACATGGTCTTTCGTAATATCTAATATGGAAATCGCTCGGTGATCAAGTTCAAGATCAATGATCTCTCCTATCACATCATCTAGCGGGAGTGCCTTCACTGTTTCATTCCACTGATCTGTCGCTACCGACTTGATTCGTTCACGTAATTCTGGAATCGATAACTCCATCCGATCTAACCGAATCGTTTGAATGCTGACCCTAAAAAAGTCCGCTAAGGCTTCGTCAGTAATAAAAGGCGTTTCTTCAATTTTATCTTTTAATTTCTCTTGGCGAATTTTCTTTGGTAATCGCATGTTTTCACCACCTATATCTGTGCCGTTTCTTCATCCTATGACTAGGTACTAATAGTAATATATATGACTTTGATTGTTTTTGCAAGTCTAAATTAATCAAATCCTTGTTGATATTGTTTTAAAATCGTTTCCACATGTTGTTTTAAAGGGGCATAGTCTAGGTCATTATCTAACAAATCACCGTATATAATATCAGTCGCATCGCGTCTTGCTGTCTCAAGCGTACGATAATCCTCCACTAAATCCGCTAAACGAAATTCTGGTAAACCGCTTTGTTTTTTACCGAAGAAATCCCCCGGACCACGTAACTTTAAATCATACTCAGCCAGTTCGAATCCATTGGTCGTCTCTGTCATGACCCGCATCCGCTCTTTTCCGACATCACCTTTTGGATCAGCAATCAAGATACAATAACTTTGTGTATCGCTTCTTCCTACTCGACCACGTAACTGGTGTAGTTGTGAAAGACCGAACCGCTCCGCATCATAAATAACCATCACGGTCGCATTTGGGACATTCACACCGACTTCAATGACCGTTGTCGAGACTAATACATCACGCTTTCCTTCAGTAAACTCCTTCATGACCGCATCTTTTTCATCATTTGTCATACGCCCATGTAGTAAGCCAATCAATACCCGGCTGTCATAATATACCGCTAACTGTTGATACAGATCAACCGCATTCTGGATATCCATCTTATCAGACTCTTCTATTAACGGTGTAACAATATACGCTTGATGCCCTTTATTTACTTCCTTTTCAATAAATGCTAAGATACGGTCTAACATAGTGTCTTTCACCCAAAACGTTTCAACCGGTTTTCGACCAACGGGCATCTCATCAATAATAGACACATCCATATCCCCAAAACTTGTTATCGCTAATGTCCGCGGGATTGGGGTTGCGGTCATAAATAGCACATCAGGATCCATGCCTTTCTCACGCAACACTTTCCGTTGATTCACACCAAATCGGTGCTGTTCATCAATGACAACAAAGCCGAGGGAATCAAAATCAACCTCAGCTTGAATTAAAGCGTGTGTTCCGATGACGACATCTACTTCGCCACTCGCAAGTCCCGCTAAAATCTCCCGCCGTTTTTTACCTTTGACTGACCCTGTTAACAATTCAATGTGGAGCGTGTCTTTAAACAGCTGACAAAAACCTTGATAGTGTTGTTCTGCCAGAATTTCTGTCGGCACCATTAACGCACTCTGACTACCAGCCGTATGTGTCAAGTAGATGCCAATCGCCGCCACAATCGTTTTCCCTGAACCAACATCCCCTTGCAGTAAGCGGTGCATGCGATAAGGTGAGGTTAAGTCTGCCTGAATCTGTTTCATCGCTTTCATCTGAGCGTCTGTCAGCGTGAACGGTAACGCATGGATAAACTGTTGCACCAGCTCAAAATCCGGTTGTTTTTTAACACCGGTCGTTCGTTCGCGGTTAAACTTTTTAATCGCCTGAAGTTTTAACTGAAACAACAACAATTCATCATACACGAGTCGTCGCTTTGCTTGTTTTAAATGTTTAAAACTTTCCGGGAAATGCATCTGTTTAAGCGCGTAAGCTAAAGAAATCAATTTATACTTCGTCATATATGTATCGGGTAAAAATTCATCTAGTTGTCCTTCGACTTGTTCTAAGGCTTGTTTGATTAGTTTTTTAAACCGTTTTGACGGAACGACTTGTTTTAATAGGTACACAGGTTCAATCGGCTCATCCGGTCCTTTCTCACCAAGAAAGTGATGCTCCGCTGTTAACTGTTGACGGTATTGATCCCACTTTCCTGTGACAGTCACCGTTTTACCTGCTTGTAATTGTGTTTTTAAAAAGTGGCGATTAAACATGATGACTTTTACTATCACATCACCGACTTGTAAGGGAAAAGTTAAACGAGATTTTTTCTTACCAAAAAAGCTCACTAAACTATCGGCGACGATTGTCCCTTGAATCGTCGCCTTTTGTTCGTGGATCAGTTCACTTAGCGGTAAGATTTGATGATGATCATAACGTGATGGAAAAGTATAAATTAAGTCTCTAACCGTATAGATGTGTAATTGATTGAGTTTTTCTTCTAGTGCCTCACCAACACCTTTTATTGTCGTTACTCGACTATCCAACATCGTTATCCACTCACTTTGTCGTTTGATTTGAGAATATTTCTTGAGCTAGTCGTTTCCCCGTTGGTGTGGCAGCCAAACCACCTTCTGCGGTCTCTTTAAATGCTACAGGCATCCGTTGACCGACGCGGTACATCGCTGAAATAACCTCATCCGTTGGAATGACGCTCTTCACACCGGCTAAGGCCATATCGGCAGATACAATGGCTTGAGAGGCGCCTAGTGCATTGCGCTTCACACAAGGTACTTCAACGAGACCAGCGACAGGGTCACATATTAACCCTAACATATTTTTTAGTGTGATACTAAAAGCATGCGCGGACTGCTCGGGCGTCCCGCCTGCCATTTCAACGACAGCAGCCGCCGCCATTGCAGAGGCTGACCCAACTTCTGCTTGACAACCCCCTTGCGCGCCCGAAATAAAGGCATTATTCGCCACCACTAACCCAAAGGCGCCTGTCGTAAATAAAAACTTGACCATATCTTCTCTTGACGCGTGTAATCGGTCTTTTACCGCAAATAACACACCAGGGACACAGCCGGCACTCCCTGCTGTTGGTGTAGCACACACTTTCCCCATCGCAGCGTTAACTTCATTTGTCGCCACCGCTTTACTAACCGCATCTAGTAAAATAGGACCTGAGAGAGGCTCGTGTTCAGTGAGATACTTATTGATTTTCACCGCATCGCCACCAGTCAGCCCAGTAACAGAGCGCACGCCCTCTAAACCTCGCTCAATAGCTTCTTCCATCACTACTAACTGAGATTCCATTCGACTAAATACATCTTCATAACTCAATTCATATAAAGCCATTTCACGTTCAATCATAAGATCTGCAATGGCTGTATTTTTTAATTCTGCCAGTTCAATTAATTCTTTTACAGTACGAAACATCCTAACTTCCCTTTCCTTGTCTCTATTTATCTCTATCGAGATTATACTTACAACAAACGATATGACGCGACATTAACTGAACCCAAACATCAATCGACGACTTTAGCGAGCCGCAAAATATGTTTAGCATCACGTAAAGCGGCTTCTACCTCTGGTTCAATGTTCTGATCTAATTCAATTGTCATGAGCGCTTCTTTACCAACATCTTTACGATTTACTTCCATCCGTCCGATATTTATTTCGTAACGGGCTAAAATTTCTGTCACTGATGCGATCGCTCCGAAACGGTCGTTATGCATCACTAAGATGGCAGGATGGTTACCTGACAAGTTTAAGTTAAAGCCGTTTAACTCAACAATTTCAACTTTACCCCCACCAATCGATTGACCGACCAACTCTAAATGATCTGTGGCATTCATTACTTCGATTCTCACCGTATTTGGATGAGGTACCGCAGAATAATCTTCGATAAACTCCACATGAATGCTTGATCTTTTGCGTGAGACAAAGCGTCAATGATTCGCTCATCATCCGTATTATATCCTAAAATCCCCGCGATTAAAGCAACATCAGTCCCGTGTCCTTTATACGTTTTTGCAAACGAGCCGTACAAGTGACATTTGACGTAATGAATGTCTTCAGCAAACAAGTAACGTGTCGCTCGTCCAATTTTCACTGCTCCTGCGGTATGAGAACTCGATGGCCCAACCATGATAGGTCCTATAATATCAAAAACTGATTGAAATTTCCCCATTCAGTCATCTTCCCTTCAACTTTAAAAATTAATGATATAAAGAAAAGTGTCTCGAAATAAAAATTCGAAACACTTTCGTCTAAATTCACGCTTATTCAACTGAGAAAATATAAGAATAGATGGGTTGTTGTCCTTGATGAACTTCAACTTCAAGATCTTCAAATTCTGCTTCTAAGTAATCAACGATCGCTGTCGTTAACTCATCTGTTGCATCTTCACCTTGTAATAACGTGAAAATCTCATCATCTTCATCAACTAATTCATTCAGTAACGCTTTGATTGTTTCAAATTGATCTTTATTAGATGCTTTGATTTTGCCATCGAGTAAGCCCATAAAATGGCCATTTTCAATTGTCAAACCGTCAATTTGCGTATCGCGAACGGCATACGTAATCTGCCCCGTCTTCACAGCTTTTGCACCGTCAATCATCTGTTGTTTATTTTCTTCTAAATTCGCCTCTGAATTAAACGCAAGTAAGGCGCTCATGCCTTGAGGAATGGTTTTTGTCGGTACAACGACGACGTCACACTCGGCTAATTCAGCTGCTTGTTCAGCGGCCATAATAATATTTTTATTATTAGGTAAGACGATCACTTTTTTCGCATGGGCTGCTTTAATTGCTTCTGTTATATCTTTTGTGCTAGGATTCATCGTCTGTCCGCCTTGCATCACGACTGTTGTACCTAGACTCTTAAGTAATTCAGCAATACCCTCACCAACTGAAACAGCGACAATACCGTATTCACTTAATTCTTTTGCCGTTTCTTTCGGTTGGTCTTCGTTCACGATTGCACTGTGTTGTTCACGCATGTTTTCTACTTTAATCATCATAAAGCTACCAAAACGTTGCGCTAAGTTCATCGCTTCACCTGGATATTCCACATGCACATGCACACGGACATAATCATCATCTGAAACAACGAGTAATGAATCACCCATTTCTGATAATTCCGAACGGAATGTTTCTTCGTCATACGGATGATCTTTTAACTTATCGTCTTCGAACTTCACCATGAACTCCGTACAGTAACCGAATTCAATCTCTGATGTATCCATATAATCTTGGTGATGTGATTGGTGATGTTCAGCACTTACTAAGTCATCCATCGCCACAGAAGCCACTTCACGTTCTGGTAAGGCTTCACCTTTTAATGAAGCTAAAAACGCTTCATAAATCACAACAAGTCCTTTACCACCACTATCAACAACACCGACTTCTTTTAAAATCGGTAAGAGTTCTGGGGTATAATCCAAAGATACTTTACTCGCTTTTACAACTTCTTCTAGAAATACTTCTAAGTCTTCTGTCGTTTCAGCAATTTCTAACGCTTTATTTGCTGTATCTTTTGCGACAGTTAAAATTGTTCCTTCTACAGGTTTAATAACCGCCTTGTACGCTGTTTTCACACCGTTCTCTAAACCTTTAGCGAAAGTTTTCGTTGTAAGAACATCAAGTCCTTCAACCCCTTTACTAAACCCTCTAAAAAGTTGAGACAAAATAACACCTGAGTTTCCTCTAGCACCCATTAAAAGACCTTTAGCAAACGCACTAGCTACGTCACTAATCGTTGGATTTTTTAGCTTACTTACTTCCTGAGCACCTGATGTCATTGATAAATTCATGTTTGTTCCTGTATCGCCATCTGGCACAGGGAATACGTTTAATGCATCAATCATATCTGCATTATTTGATAAGTGATCGGCGCCAACTAACACCATTTCTTGGAGCTTGTCACCTTCTAGTTGTTTTAATACCACAATGAGTTCCTCCCTTTAAACCTTACAAAAATAGACGTTAGTCAGCTTGAACACGTACGCCTTGAATATAAATATTTACTGCTTTAATTGGTAAGCCTAATGTCTTATCTAATGTATACTTGACTTGTGATTGCACGTTGTGAGCAATTTCAGAAATCTTAGTACCGTAGCTCACAATAATATACATATCAATAGAAATTTCATCTTCTTGTTGTGTCACAACCACACCTTTAGAAAAGTTCTCTTTTCTTAAGATTTCGGCAATACCGTCTTTTAATTGATTTTTTGACGCCATACCAACGATACCGTAACACTCAATGGCTGCACCACCAGCGACAGTAGCAATAACTTCATTTGTTATAGTGACGTGACCATCTTTTGTTGTTAATTCAATTGTCATCTGTTTACCTCCTAATTTGAATCTACCGTTTTTATTATCTCTTCATTTCTTTCACGATTAAAAACATGCATAGCCATTAAACATTTTACAATACTTTTTCACTTAAGAAAAGGATTTAACAAAAGAAAGCGTAGGAAACACTTTTATCCCTTTGTTTTTTAAATTTTTCTTCTCCCATTACTTTGAATGAAAAACCTTATGCTGTCAAGTGTTTATCCTTGATTTGCGACTAAAAACCTTGAAGTGATAAGCTTCTAAAAGAAGTTTTTTACTTAAATTTAATTGCAATTGTCGATTAACTATGATAAATTATATGAGTATGAAATGAGATAGTTGTATGTAGGAGGGAAAAATATGAGCCGTAAATGTGTCGTAACCGGACGTAAGACAGTTTCTGGAAACAATCGTTCACACGCTATGAACGCTAACAAACGTAACTGGAAAGCAAATGTTCAAAAAGTACGCATCATGGTAGACGGTAAACCAAAACGTGTTTACGTATCTGCTCGTGCATTAAAATCTGGTAAAGTTGAACGTGTATAATACGTTAATGATGAAATAAAGCGCAGTTGCCACTTATGGCCTGCGCTTTATTTTTATGCCTTTACATCTTAATGACGACACCTTAAGCTAATGCTTTCGCATCCGCTGCAATATCTTCCCGATAAAACTTGGCACTTTCACTGTAAAAAAGAGCATTCCCCTCAACCCTCTCATTAAAAAGTTTCTTGGTCTTCAGCACTTATTACTATGAGTATGCCTTTAGTGAAGGAAATAGACCCTTCAATCGTTAGGAGATGATTCGATAACGTCAAACTCGAGCCCTCTTCTAATGTCCGATCCACTAACGGATATTTAAACCCGTCTAACGTCACTCCGATAACTTTTTCGGTCGCAGGTAAAATCGAAATATAACGTTCGGGGTTTAGTTGAACCTTATGCACACCCGGTACATAGACGTCCATCGTATGATAACGATCGATCATTTTTGCCTTGATATTTCGTTTAACTAAGCGTTTCAACAAAGCGAGATTAGCTAACGTGTGGTCTAATCGACCGCCAGTAATACCATAAAAAATCAAGGTGTCTTCTGGTTGTTGTTGTATTGATTTAACCGCAAGTTCTAAATCTGAATCGTCTTTATCCGCCGGAAAAAGATGCATGTGTTTCGCATGTTGTTTAATTCGTTGCCGTTCTTCCGCCGTGACAGAATCAAAATCCCCAATCGCTTGAAATAGCGGCAGACTTTCTTCTAGAATATATAAACTTCCTCGGTCACAACCAATCCAATAATCAACAGGTTGATCTTTTAAACAAGGAAGGAGAGCCTTTGGCCCTCCTGCAACAATACCGTAAACGGTCATAATTACTTTTCCTCGATGACTTGACGTAATTGATCAATCGCTTCTTTACGGTCGGTTTTATTAAAAATAAAGCTCCCCGCAACGAATACATCAATACCTGCTTCTTTACACCAACGAGCTGTTTCTGTATTAATGCCACCATCTACTTCAAATTCTAAGTCAAGTTGCATATCTTTACGCCACTGATCGGCTTGTTTAATTTGATCGAGTACACTCGAAATAAATGACTGACCACCAAACCCTGGGTTCACTGTCATAAACAGCAATAAATCGAGTTCTGGTAAAATCGGACGAATTAACTCCACAGGTGTCGCAGGATTGATTACAAGTCCTGCTTTCACACCTTTTTCTTTAATATGCATAATCGTTCGGTGCAAGTGGGTACACGCTTCATAATGTACGGTAATAATATCCGCCCCACTGTCTGCGAATTGATCAATATAGTGATCTGGATTTTCAATCATTAAATGAACATCCAGCGGTAAAGTTGTTATGGGGCGAATCGCTTCAACGACAAGTGGACCAATCGTAATATTAGGGACGAAATGCCCATCCATGACGTCAACATGAATATAATCCGCACCTGCTTGTTCAACTTCTTTAATCTCATCGCCTAATTTACTAAAGTCTGCGGATAAAATCGATGGGGCTATTTTTGACATAATTAATACCTCGGCTTTCTTTGTTTAATCTCTTCATAAAACTGTTGATAATGCTCATACCTAAACAGGGCAATTTCTCCTGTATCGACCGCTTGTTTGACGCGACATTTCGGTTCATTCATATGCATACATCCTCTGAACTTACACGCGTCACTATATTGTTCGAAATCAACAAATAATTTCGGCAACTCCTCTAAATCAATCTCGGCAAAATCTAACGAACTAAATCCTGGCGTATCAGCAACGTGACCACCTAAGATAGGGACTAACTCCACGTGACGTGTTGTATGCTTCCCGCGCCCTAAACTATCAGAAATTTCAGCTGTCTTAATTTTTAAGTCTGGGTTTAATTGGTTTAAAAAACTAGATTTCCCCACACCCGATTGACCCGCAATCACTGTCGTTTTGCCTGTTAATAAATCTTCTAATTGCCTTGAATCTTGCTCTATAATGGTGGAGAATTCTTTTACAACATAGCCCATAGTCTCATAAATTTCTCGGTAATGAGCAACGGTTTGATAATCATCCTCTTCCAGCAAATCCATTTTAGTTAGTAAAATCACCGGTTCAATTTTATGCTTTTCAACCAACACTAAAAATCGGTCTAGTAACACCGTACTAAAATCCGGCTCTTTAACGGATACCGCAATCAGCGCCTGGTCAACATTGCTGACGGGCGGTCTGATTAAGGCGTTTTTACGCGGTAACAATTTGGTAACGGTACCGTCTGTCTTATTAGCTGATTCAAATTCAACAAAATCTCCTACAAGAGGCGTTTCTTTATTTTTCCTGAACACACCTCTTGCTCGGCATTGGAATATTTCCCCTACCTGGTCTTCTACATAATAAAACCCACTTAGCGCTTTCATAATCTTTCCTTCGGTCATTTATTCACCACCTTCAATGTCATCATATCGGATTGTTTTCTGAACCACTGTCTGATCATCACGTTCCACGCGGTAAACCGCTTGGTCATTCGGTGCAATTTCTAGAGGAATGGTAAAGGTAGTATCTGATGTAATCATCTGGACTTGATACGTCTCCGATAAATCATGTGAGATGTCATCAATATATATTCTCACTTCTTGTGGAATTAAGCGCTCTTCTTCCGTTGTATTGTCATCATCAGCAGGTAATTCATCCAGCGTATAAGATACGGTCACCTCTTCTCTATAGGTTTTGACAGGTTTTTCTTCTTCCCCAAGTGACACGACAAGGTTTACGACAGAGCCTTCTTCTACTTCGACATCACCTTCCGGTGATTGACGAATGACCTCACCTTCTGGCACGCTCTCGTGATGTTCTTCTGTTACTTTTGCGACTAAATTTTTATCCGTCAAATAATCTCGCGCTTCTATTTCATCTAAACCAGTTAAATCATCTAACGTCACCATACGCTTACCGACACTCACTTCAAACACAACAATCGTTTCAGATGGTACGACTTTTGTACCTGGCTGAGGCTCAACCTGGGTTAGAATGGTTCCAACCGGTTCATCTGAATACACATCGATCCGCTGAACATTTTGAAAATCTTGGCTCAATAACAGTCTTTCAACTTGACTATATGATTGATCGGTATAGTCACTTATCTCAATCGGTTCCTTACCTAATGAAACAACAAGACTAACAGCCGTTTCCTCTTTCACGAACCGTCCAGAGTCAGGCGACTGACTTATAACCATATTCACTTCGACTGTATCGTCAAAGACTTCTTCAATGTCATAAGTTAAATGATTATTTTCTAACCATCGTTTCGCTTCTTCAACATCGCGATTCGTTAACTCAATCAGTTCAACATCATCAGGTTGTAATAAAATCGGAAGGACAAACAAACTAAACAATACACTCAACAGTATAACCATGGCGGCAATAGAGCTGCCCCAAATAATTTTTTTCTTCTTCGACGCTTGTTTTTTCTCAAGAGAAGAGGTAGCTTTTTTTTCATCTTGAACCATGGCTGGCTTTCGGTGAACAACCGTATCGTGTGCTGACTGATTTTCAAATAAGCTTGCTTGGATCACGGGAACTTGTTTCGTTTCATCTCCTTCAATAAAAGGCACTTGAAACGGCGCTTCATGAAGCCGATCATCATTTAAGACCGTCCGTAAATCCTCAATAAATTCATCCATTGACTGATAACGATTTAATGGATCTTTTGCCGTTGACTTTAGTACGACATTCTCCACACTTTGTGGAACATCTTCCGCCCACTTCTTCACCGGGGGTACGACTTGTTGTAAATGCTTTAACGCAACAGAAACCGCTGATTGGCCTGAAAACGGTAAGCGTCCGGTCAATAATTCAAACAAGACAATCCCAAGTGAATAAATATCTGACTTCGTATTCGCCAAACCTCCACGGGCCTGTTCCGGTGATAAGTAATGGACACTACCTAAGACGGCATTTGTTTGAGTCATTGACGTCGAACTTAAAGCCAGCGCTATCCCAAAATCAGTGACCTTTACTTGCTTATCATGGGTCACTAGAACATTTTGTGGTTTGATGTCACGGTGAATAATATGATGATCATGGGCATGTTGAATCGCTTCGGCAATCTGGGACGTGATCATGACCGCTTCATCTGGGTCCAGCGGGGCATGAAGTTGAATGTAACGCTTGAGCGTCATACCATCCACATACTCCATGACCATATAATAAATATCATCTTCATCATCCACATCAAAAATGGTGACAATATTCGGATGAGATAAGCTCGTCGCATTTTGTGCCTCACGATGAAATCGTCTGATAAAATCATCATCATTGGCATACTCAAGCTTTAGTACTTTAATCGCCACTTCTCGCTTTAAAATGGTGTCAAACCCTAAATAGACATTTGCCATACCACCACCACCGATGAGTGACTGGACTTTATAACGTTCGCCTAATAATTTACCTTCTAACAAGAGGCTTCACCTCCTGTATCTTCACTAATTAAGACGAGGGAAATATTATCCTCACCGCCACGTGCATTCGCTTTAGCGATTAACTTTTCTCCAGCTTCATGAAGCGTCTCTGCCGATAAAATAATCGCTTGTATATCCTCATCCGACAGTTTATTCGTTAATCCATCAGTACAAAGCAACAATTGTTCACCGGGCTCACAACTGACCATGGCGACATCAATGTCGATTGGCTGGTCAGTACCAACAGCGCGAGTTAAGATGTTTTTCTTCGGGTGGACTCTTGCTTCTTGTTCGGTAATTTCACCTGCGCTCACAAGGCATTCACTAGTGAGTGATCCTTTGTGATTTGTCGCAGCTTTATGCCCGACATTTTATAACAACGGCTATCACCGACATGAGCGACAACAGCCATATCATCGACAATAATGACAGCCACAACGGTTGTCCCCATACCACGATAGGCCTCATTTTCCAAAGCTTTTTGATAAATATGTTCATTCACATTTTGTAACGACTGAGTAAGATACTGTTCGACATCATCGACACGTGTCAATCGTTGTTCTTTCGACCAATGCGTTTGAAAATACTTGAGCACCATTGCGCTAGCAACATCTCCCGCATTATGCCCCCCATACCATCCGCAATAATATAGAGCGCTTGCTTGTCTTGATTACAGACGACGCCTCCCGTATCTTCATTGTAGGGTCTGACGCGTCCTTGATCCGTTATAAATACATGTGTCATCTTTTCACCTCACCGACTGATTATGTTTCATCAGTTGCTTGTTTATATTGTAAACGCGTTAAGAAGAACCCATCCGTATGAAAATCATCCGGGAAAATTTGCAGACCAAAAAGGGGTAACCCCAACGGATTGTTGTAAAAATGCCGGCAATTCGGTAAAGAATGTCGGATCAACTTCATATCGCGTTTGTCCTGATAAAAATTCAGCAATCAACGCTTCATTTTCAGTTGGATCAATCGTACACGTGCTATAAATCAGTTTCCCGTCTTCTTTCAATAGTGGCATGATGGTGTTTAACATATCAAATTGAATCATCGAGAGATTTAACACGTCTTCACTAGTCTTTGTATACTTGATATCAGGTTTTGTTCGAATCACACCAAAACCAGAGCACGGTGCATCAATAAGAATCCGGTCAAATGTTTTGACCTCAAATGCTTGATCTAACTCGCGTGCATCCATTGCTTTTGTCTTAATATTAATCAGGCCCAATTGCGCCGCTTTTTTGTCAACTAATGTTGTTTTCTTCTCATGTAAGTCATAACTATACACTCGACCCGTATTCGATAACCGTTCAGCTAAATCGGTGGTTTTACCACCTGGTGCACTACAACTATCAAGGATGACTTGATCTTTTTCAACAGCCATCATCTCTCCGACTAACATAGACGTTTGATCTTGGATTGTGACAATCCCCTCGTCAAAGAAAGGATGTTTTAAAATGTTGCCCGCGTTAATAATAAGCCCTTTCGATGAAAAAGGAGAGGCCTCTACCTCAAAACCATCTTCAATTAATTGTTGTTTGGCGTCTTCAAGTGTCATCTTAAGTAAGTTTACTCGAACGGCTTTATCTGCTTTGATTAGTTGAGCGGTGGCGATTTTTTCTGCTTTTTCTAAGCCGTAACTATCGATCCAGCGTTCCATTAACCATTCTGGTGTACTCGTTTCGATACTCAATCGTTTCGTTACTGGTTCAATCGTTTCGTATGAAGGAAACCCTTGACGTAGCGCTTGGCGCAGAACACCATTGACGAGTTTGACGATACCTTGATGTCCGCGCTTTTTAGCAATTTCAACCGCTTCATTGACAACAGCATGGTCAGGTACTTTATCTAAATATTTTAATTGATAAAAAGATAAATAAAGCAACCACTTTACCCAACTTTGGAGTTTCCCTGTTTTTTTCACGAACTGGTCAAGATCATACGCGAGTGTTAATTTACGATTCAACGTGCCATAAACGAGTTCGGTGAATAAACCTTGATCTCTGATATCTAAGGCGTTATTTTTTAATGTTTGATCAATCAATAAATGACTAAACGCGCCATTATCTCCTACTTTAACTAGCACATCTAAAGCATGTGCTCGGACTGTTTTACTCATCATTTTCACCTAATACTTTCCCTACACTTAATGGATGTTGTCCATTTAAGAGGTCTTTAATTGGCATGCGTTTCTTCCCTGCCAGTTGAATATCTGTTAATTTTACTGAGCCATCCCCTGTTTGTACAATCACCCCATCTTGTTCTAATGCGGTAATGGTACCAGGCGCATGATCCGTTTGAGCGGACGTTTTTTCCACCCACCATAATTTTAAATTAGTTCCGTCTAAGGTCGTACTTGCGACAGGAAATGGATGCAGACCTCGCACATGATTATAAACATGCGTATTTGTTTCTTTCCAATCGATTCGCTCTTGGTCACGGGTAATATTTCGAGCATACGTCACCTGCGCTTCATCTTGTTTCACTGGCGTAAGCTCACCTGCGAATAATGCCGGCAGCGTAGCTTGTAATAAATCACGTCCTATGTGACTCAATTTATTAAACAGACTCCCCACGTGGTCATCTTCTTCAATTAAGATTTTTTGTTGGGTTAAGATATCGCCTGCATCTAGGCTTCTGCCATATACATAATCGTCACGCCTGTTTCGCTTTTCCCATCAATAATCGCTTGATGAATCGGTGCGCCACCCCGATATTCAGGTAAAAGCGAGGCATGAACATTAATACATCCATCTACCGGTGCCTCTAATAAAATATTAGGAACAATTTGGCCAAACGCCGCTGTCACGATTAAATCTGGTTTCGCTTCAAGAACTGGCGCATAATCTTCTTTTATTTTTTCCGGTTGAAAGACCGGCAAGCCTAATCGTTCGGCGGCCACTTTAACTGGCGGTGGCGTTAACACTTTTTTACGCCCCTTAGGTCGGTCAGGTTGAGTCACGACCAGCGGAATATCATAACCGTCTTTCACTAATTGTTCTAAGATAGGGACACTAAAATCCGGTGTTCCCATAAATACAATACGCTTCATGTTTAACCTTCTTTCTACATAAGTTGTTGTGGATTTAAATCAATATGGATCATTAACTGATTTTTATTACTTTCAGCCTCATAATGTTTTAATATTTTTCTTAACACTGTCATTAAGTCCGGTTCATCTTTATATTTTACCATGCATTGAAAGCGATAACGACCTTTAATTCTTTCAATGGGTGATGGCGTAGGTCCGAGGATGATAGCCTGTTCTGTTAAATGTTTATTGAGAAGTTTTTGAATCACGCGTGTCACTTCCTCTGCTTTTAAGCGGTTTTCATGCGTCACGGTTATTAACGTAAGGAAATAATAAGGCGGATACTGATAGGCCTTTCTTAGCGTCATCTCCTGTTTAAAGAAACCGTGATAATCATACTCTTTCGCAAATAACACACTGTAATGTTCCGGGGTATACGTCTGGATAATCACTTCCCCCGTCAATTCGTGTCTGCCCGCTCGACCTGATACTTGTGTAAGTAATTGAAACGTCTTTTCTGCGGCTCTAAAGTCAGGTAAGTTTAACAATCCGTCAGCTGCTAACACACCGACAAGCGTCACATCTGGAAAATCTAATCCTTTAGCAATCATTTGTGTCCCCAGTAAAATATCCGCTTGTTTTTTTCCGAATTGTTTTAATAAACGTTCATGCGCGCCTTTTTTTCTAGTCGTATCGACATCCATTCGGATGATGCGTGCCTCGGGAAAAGTTTCATTTAAAGCTTCTTCGACCTTCTCAGTCCCGGTCCCAAAAAAGCGAATCGATTCCGACTCACAATTTGGACAGACTTTAGGCATCGGCTCACTGTAATTACAATAGTGGCACTTCAATCGATGATCACGTTGATGGTAAGTCAGTGATATATCACAATCGGGACATTCAACGGTGTGACCACAATCTCGACACATAACAAACGTTGAGTAGCCGCGGCGATTTAAGAATAAGACGACTTGTTCTTGTTTATCAATCCGTTGTTGAATGGCTTCTTTTAATTGACGTGAAAACATCGTTCTATTTCCTTGGTGCAGTTCTTCTCGCATATCTTGAATTGTCACTTTTGGCATAACAGATTGATTGATTCGCTCTGGCATCTCAATCAGGTGATAGACGCCTTTTTTGCCCGCGCATACGTTTCAAGTGTCGGCGTTGCGGTCCCTAGCACAACGGGACAAGCGTGATAGATAGCACGTTTTTTGGCGACATCACGCACATGGTAACGCGGATGATCTTCTTGTTTATACGTTGACTCATGTTCCTCATCAATAATAATCATCCCGAGGTTTTCAAACGGGGCAAAAATAGCTGAACGCGCACCAACGGCAACACTCACTTGTTTCTTTTGAATTTTTCGCCACTCATCAAATCGCTCACCCTTAGATAGCGCACTATGTAACACCGCGACCGCGTCACCGAAGCGACGTTTAAATCGTTCCACCATCATCGGTGTTAAACTTATTTCCGGTACGAGAACAATCGCTTCTTTGCCCTGTTTGATCGCATGATCAATCGCTTGAAGATACACTTCAGTTTTACCACTACCGGTGACCCCATGCAGCAAGAAGGTGTCCGGTAAATTTTGATCCATCTTGGACACGATCGCATCTAAGGCCGCTTGTTGTTGCGGGGCTAATGTGAGCGGTATTGTTTTTTCTGTTTGTCCTTGATAAGGATCTCGATTAACTTGTTGTTTAACCAATCGAATTAATTGATGATCCTTTAATTTATTTAACGTGTTCCGGGTCGTTTGATTCTCTGACAACACTTGTTTTAAAGGCTGTGTCGCTGGATGATCCAAAAAGTATTGAACCAGCTCAAATTGTTTTTTTGACTGCTTCGTTAATTCGGCAAGATAAGCATCAAATTCGGCCTCTGTTCCAACCACTTCTACCATTTGGACAAACTTATAACTTTCATTCGTCGTCACGTGATAATCCCATTCGACCGTTTTTTCTTTTATCTCCTCGTTAATCACCCGCAAAGGTATATGTTCACTCAATTCATCAAAGGCGATATAGTCACGGCCGTCAAATAAATCCGCTAGCTGTTGATTTTTCGGTTCTTCCAGACGGTGGAGCGATTTATCGTACGTCGCTTTTAGTGCTTGGGGTAACATCGCTTGAAAGCTAGAGATAAAGAAACTCATCGTTGATTCAGCCAGCCATTGACCTAAGTCAATCAGTTCTTTGGTTAGCACCGGCTGCACATCAAGTGTCGCTTTAATCGCTTTTAATCTTGACTCATCTAGCGTTGTTTCATTGACTGTATGTAGCACATAACCCATAATCGTTCGGTTACCAAACGGCACAATGACACGCATCCCAACTTCTAAGGCACCTAATAAATGGTCTGGGATGAGGTAATCAAAGAAACGATCAATATTACTTGCAGGAACATCCACGACAACGCGGGCTATTTTTTCTGTCATACTTAATCAACTTCCTCACTAATCACTCGTAAAATTTCCTCTGCAACCCTTCGTTTGGATTGAAGCGGTAAGGTTTGTTCTTGACCTTTTTTCGTCACGATGGTGACCGCATTTGTATCAGCATGAAACCCTTGATTGGGCTTTGATACGTCATTAATCACGATCATATCTAATTGTTTATGCTGTAATTTTCCTTTACCGTAGGTTAAGACATCTTCGGTCTCAGCCGCAAAACCAACTAAATATTGATGGGTTTTCTTCTCACCGAGTGTTTTTAAAATATCTTTTGTGCGCACCATCTCAAGAACGAGCGGTTGCTTTTGTTTCTTCATTTTTTGATCATACGTCACTTTAGGCGTATAGTCACTAACAGCGGCAGTCTTAATCACAATATCTGCTTCATGGTAGCGCGACGTCACCGCTTCATACATATCTTCTGCCGTTGTGACATCAATTTTAGTGACACCAACAGGTGCCTCTAAGTGAACGGGACCACTTATTAACGTCACGTCCGCTCCGAGTTCTTGTGCTACCGCGGCTAATTGATACCCCATCTTGCCTGATGAATGATTCGTTAAGTATCTGACTGGATCTATTTTTTCTTGTGTTGGACCAGCAGATATTAATAGTCGCTTTCCTTTTAAAAGTGCGCGTTTATTAGTCGTTTGTTCGAGAAATCGCACAATCTCCTCTGGTTCAGCTAAACGGCCCTTACCGACATAGCCACAAGCAAGGTAGCCTTCGTCTGGTTCAATAAAGGACACACCCCTTTTACGTAGCGTATTCATATTTTCAATCACGGCTGGGTGCTCATACATATGCACATTCATGGCAGGTGCAAAAAACACGGGACATGTCGTCGCAAGAAGCATCGTTGATAATAAGTCATCCGCAATACCTTGCGCATATTTACCAATCATATTAGCCGTCGCTGGTGCAACGACAACATAGTCAGCCCAATCAGCGAGGGCAATGTGTTGAATTTCTGATGCATCTAATTCATCAAATGTATCTAAATAAACAGGTTGTCTTGAAATGGCTTGAAATGATAGCGGTGTGACAAATTTTTGTGCGCCGTTTGTTAAAATCACTTTGACAATCGCCCCACTTTGTGTGAGTTTACTCGTTAAACTAATGGCTTTATATGCCGCAATGCCACCCGTCACCCCAAGGACAATCTTTTTTCCGGATAATGTCATCGTTTCTTCACCCTTTCTTTATGCATGAAAACCCCCAAGCCACCGTAATTGGCGAACAAGGGGGTTAACGTGTGTAAATTTAGCGACGTTCTTTGTATTCAGTTGAAATAAATGTCAACTTATCTGCATAGATTTCTTCTAGTGCGATCCCGACATTTGTTGCTGAGGTCGGCTCTTCAATTTGAACAATTTTTTCATCTTGAATTTGACGTGCACGACGTGATGATAAGGTCACAAGGGTATACTTAGAATTAATTTTCGTTAATAATTGGTCAATAGATGGATCTAACATCATGATTGACTCACCTCCAGGATTTTCTTGTATTCAGATGCGACACGTTCACGTTTACAGTGCTCGCTTTTAACAATCGCTTGGACGTTTTCTACCGCGTGATCAACTTGATCGTTCACAACAACATAGTCATAAGCGTCCATCATATCAATTTCTTCTTTTGCGGCATTCAATCGATTCATCACAAGTGTTTCTGTTTCTGTGCCACGACTGACAATCCGATTTTTTAATTCTTCCAAACTTGGTGGTGATAAGAAGATAAACACACCTTCTGGGAAGTTTGCTTTGACTTGCAGTGCCCCTTGAACTTCAATTTCTAAAAAGACATCATTACCGTCTTCTAATTGTTGTTCAACATACTCACGCGGTGTACCGTAATAGTTCCCGACATACTCAGCGTGCTCGAGTAGTTGATTGTTCTCGATCATTTGTTCAAAAGCTTCTTTTGAACGATAGAAATAATCCACACCTTCTTGTTCACCCGGTCGCATTGGACGTGTCGTCATCGATGTCGAATATTTTAATGATGTATCTTTTTTAAACAGCGCTTTTCTCACTGTTCCTTTACCTACACCGGAAGGTCCAGATAAAACGAAAAGAATGCCTTTTTGTTTAAATAACAACGTTAATCCCCCAATCAAGCTAATACCGTTAGCTTTAATCTAATAATTCTTCTTCGTGTGTCACAACACGGTTACCAACTGTCTCTGGTTGAACCGCAGATAAAACGACGTGGTCACTATCTGTGATAATCACCGCACGTGTCCGTCTACCATATGTTGCATCAATAAGTTTATTATTCTCTCTTGCGACAGAAATAATACGTTTGATTGGCGCAGACTCTGGTGAAACAATCGTGATAATTCGGTTGGCTGAGACAACATTACCAAATCCGATATTAATTAATCGTAAACTCAATTTTTGCTCCCCCTTAAACTATAGCCGCTCATCATATGAATGACATAATAATCTTTATAATTATAGTATAAAATGCGCCATTTTGGAATGCTTCTTGACGAAATTCTTTTATTCATCATCGATTTAACCATCTTAATCACGTCATCTCGTAACTTCAGTATACACAATGATGCTCGTTTTTGTAAATGTTTCACTCGTTCCCTCTCGTGTTCATAGTAAAAGTAGTCGGCTATTTCGTCGGTATCATCACACGTCTATCCGTGCTATAATAACAACACGAGGTGATGACGTATGACATATGATGGTATGGTGACACGACGGGTAAGTAAAGAATTACAGGCATTACTTGCAACAGGTCGTATATTGAAAATTTATCAACCAACAAAAACCGAATTAATTTTAAATATCCGCGCCAATGGAAAAACACACCGGTTATTATTATCGATGCATCCTGTGTATGCACGTATCCATTTAACGGATGAGAAATTTACTAATCCAAAGGAACCACCGATGTTTTGTATGTTACTAAGAAAGCATTTGGAAGGTAGTTTTATCCGCGAGATTATCCAATATGAGAATGAACGCATCATTGAGCTGTCTATTCAAGGGAAGAATGAGATCGGTGATGATATTCGAAAGCGACTGATCATTGAAATCATGGGTAAACATTCCAATATTATTTTAGTCGATGCTGATAAAGGACACATTTTAGATGCGATGAAACATTTATCACCGTATCAAAATCGCTTCCGTACGATTCAACCGGGACAACCTTATATTTATCCACCGACACAAGATAAAGTGAATCCCTTTGATTTAAACAAAAAAGATAGAGAAACAATCGTAAAACAATCTTTACATGAGCGCGCGTTCATGACACATTTCATGGGTGTCTCCCCTCAAATTGAGCAAGAACTACAGACTTTTGGGGATGATATTGACTCACAAATCCATGGTTTTCATCAACTTTTAGTCGATATTGAAAACGGTCAGATTGATCCTGTGATTGATCAAACGAAACATGCGTTTTATCTGTTTCCACTTAAATCCTTTAGTGAAAACTTAAAACATTTTGCATCAGTCAATGCCTTACTTGATTATTTCTATCGCGATAAAGCCGAACGTGATTTAGTTAAACAACGCGCGGGTGATTTGATTCGGGTATTACAAAATGAACGCAGTAAAACCTTAAGAAAAATCAAAAAGCAACAACAGACGTTAAAAAAAGCCGAGCATGCGCCGAGCTATCAAAAGAAAGGCGAATTATTAACGGCGCATATGCACCTAGTTAAGCAAGGTGATTCCTCTGTTGATGTATTAGATTATTACGAAGAAGATACACCCACACTGACGATCGAATTAAATCCGAATAAATCACCGAGTGAGAATGCTCAGAGTTATTTTAAGACGTATCAAAAATTGAAGACGTCTAAGAAGATGTTAGACATTGAAATCCAAAAAGCGTATGAGATGATTGACTATCTTGACCAACTCATCGAACAAATTGAAAAAGCACGTTTAGAAGATTTAGATGAGATTAGAGAAGAATTAGAAGATGAAGGTCTGATTAAAAAGAAAGTGCTTAAAAAACCAGAAAAAAGAATAAACCGAAAAAACCATCACCTGATCGATATCAATCAAGTGATGGGACGATCATCTTGGTCGGAAAAAACAATAAACAAAATGACTATTTAACGATGAAGCTTGCCGGAAAACAAAATATTTGGTTACACACAAAAGATATTCCAGGCTCACACGTTGTGATTCGCTCTGATGCCCCAAGTGAGGCGACGTTAAATGAAGCCGCTCTCTTAGCGGCGTATTTCAGTAAAGCTCAACAGTCAAGTGCCGTTCCGGTTGATTATACTGAAATCAAACATGTGCATAAACCAAACGGCGCAAAACCAGGGTATGTGATTTATGACCATCAGAAAACCGTCGCCGTGACACCGAATAGAGCCATCGTAGAACAATTAAAAGAAAATGATCAAGCTCATACACATTAATAGAAAAGAGACGCTCCTATTGTCATGGGAGCGTCTCTTTTTATGGTCTGAACTCTTGACTACTTTAACTCATCGCGCCAGCTAAGTAAGTCTTGTTGCTCCTCGGCAGTAATGGTGCCTTCATCTAGCAAGTATTCAATCAGTTGATCAAAGTTTGCTAACGTTTCATATGGGACGTTCACTGTTTCAAACGCTGCTTCTGCTTTTTTCAAACCGTAACTAAATATCGCGAGCACTTTAACGACGTTTGCGCCAACAGCTTCAATCGCACGGACTGTTTCAATGACAGACCCACCAGTTGAAATTAAATCTTCAATAACGACGATGTTATCACCTGGTTTAATAACACCTTCAATTTGATTTTGTTTACCATGTTTTTTTGCTGACCCACGTACATAACTCATCGGTAAATCGAGTTGCTGACTTAACCATGCTGCATGTGGAATACCCGCAGTTGCGCAACCTGAAATACCATCAATGTTATCTTTCATATCAGCGAGTTTATTAATAAAGCCCGTTGTGATCAGTTTTCTTACGTCTGGATAACTCATCGTCAACCGATTGTCACAATAAATGGGTGACTTAATTCCAGATGTCCAAGTAAATGAGCAATCAGGCTTTATTTGAACCGCATCAATATCAAGTAAATGTTTAATGATTCGGTGTTCATATGTCATAATTAACTGCCTCCAATGCTTTTAAATATTGTTGTCTTGGGTTGTCACTTTGAGTAATACTACGCCCAATCACTAAGTAATCAGCCCCATTTTGTTTGGCAAGTTCGGGTGTCGCTACACGTTGTTGGTCATCTGCTCCACTATTCACTAGGCGAATGCCTGGTGTCACAGTGAGAAACGCTTGTCCAAGTGCTGCTTTAATTTTCGGAACCTCTAGAGCTGAACAAACCACGCCATCAGCCCCATTTTGTTTAGCTAATGCCGAAAGGTCGATCACTGCCTCGTCCACAGATTGATTAAGCTTTAATTCCTCACGCAGTGTATGCTCATTATGTGACGTTAAAATCGTGACTGCAATTAAGTCTGCGACCGTGTTTAAACTACCTTCTATTAATCCTTCTTTTGCTCGCCTAATCATCTCTGCTGAACCAAGTGCATGAACATTGGTCATTTGCACATCTAAGCGCGCAATATTTTTCATCGCTTTATAGACCGTCGTCGGAATATCATGCAGTTTTAAATCAAGAAATACCTCTTGATTTCTTGCGCGTAAACGTTTGACGACATCGGGGCCTTCGTTATAAAATAACTCCATCCCAACCTTCACCGGTACATCGGTCAATTGGTGTTTAATTAAAAACTGATCAGCTGTCTGAAAGTCTTCAAAATCTAGTGCTAAATAAATCGGTTTACGCATCGATATGCCCCTTTCCTATCGCATCGGTCACTGAATCAAACCCATACTTATTTAAAACAAATGGTAAGTCATCAATAATCTCAGAACAAACGAGAGGATTTTCGAAATTCGCTGTACCAACCGCGACCGCGCTTGCGCCTGCAAGCAAGAATTCTAAGACATCTTCTGCATCTCTTACCCCGCCCATACCAATAATCGGGATATTGACCGCTTCATATACTTGATAAATCATCCGGATGGCCACGGGTTTGATCGCCGGCCCACTTAATCCACCTACACCATTACTTAACAACGGACGACGTTTGTTTAAATCAATCGTCATCCCTGTCAGTGTATTAATCATTGTTAATCCATCAGCCCCCGCTTGTTCAACTGCTTTAGCGATGGCGACGATATCCGTCACATTCGGTGAAAGCTTAACATAGACCGGTACGTTTGCCGCTTGTTTTACGCGTCGGGTCACTTCCGCGGCTACTTCTGGGTCGGTACCAAACTGGACGCCACCTTCTTTCACATTCGGACATGAAATATTGAGTTCAATTGCCGCAATATCACTACGTCTTAAGGCTGTTGCCACTTGTTCATATTCTTCAATCGTACTACCAGCAACATTAGCAATAACCGGTAAATCAAATCCAGCTAAAAATGGTAGTTCTTCATTGATAATTGTTTCCACACCAGGATTTTGTAGGCCAATCGCATTCAGCATACCCGACTTTGTCTCCGCCACTCGCGGGGTATCATTACCAAGTCGTTTATGTAATGTCGCTGCTTTAACCATAATTGAGCCAAGTTTACTTAAGTCATAAAACTGACTGTATTCTTTTCCAAAACTAAAACAACCAGACGCAGGCATAATCGGGTTCTTTAATGCTAACCCTGGTAATTCCACCTTTAATAGACTCATAACTGCACCTCATTTGCTTTAAAAACTGGCCCGTCTTGGCAGACCTTTTTCGTTGATTCACCGTCCGTTGTTTTAACAACACACGCATAGCAAGCACCAATGCCGCAACCCATACGTTCTTCAAGTGATAAATAACCGGTTGTATCTTTTAATTTTGTTTCAACCGCTTGAAGCATCGGAGTCGGACCACAACTAAAATAGTAATCACCAAAGAGCGATTGTTCATTAATAACATCGGTCACAAACCCATGTATCCCGTAAGTACCATCGTTCGTAGCAACAAAGACATCCCCAAGCGTCTGAAAATCATCTTCATAAAAGACATCCGCTGCTGATTGAAAGCCTAAGATACTTGTCACTTTGATGCCTTTTTTAATAAGCTGTTTACCGAGATAATAAAGCGGGGGCACACCAATCCCACCACCAATAAGTAGCACATGTTCGGCTTCAATGTCATCCATTGGATAACCGTTACCACATGGAATCAACAAATCAATCGCGTGACCTTCTGTCAGTTTAGCTAATTGGTCTGTCCCCTTACCAAACACTTTAAAGATCAGCGTCATCGTTTCATTTGTGTTACTGATATCACAAATAGAGATAGGGCGACGAAGCATATGCTCCGTCCCTTCCCCCACCTTAATGTGAACAAACTGACCTGGTTTTATCGTATTTAACATGTCTGCCTGAACATGAATCACTAACTTAAACGTTGCCTTTGCAATATTCTCAATCGACACCACGTGTGTCTCTAACTTTTTCATTAGCGAATGACCTCCTGATTAACAACCATCGGACGTGCTTGGAACGTTGTTTGATCGATGACATTAAGAATCGCGCGCGCTGTATCAAGACTCGTGAGTGAGGCAATACCATGTTCTACTGCTGCTCGTCTAATTTTAAACCCATCACTAAGCGGTTTATTACCTGATGTCAGCGTATTAACAACAAAGTGTACCGCGTTCTTTTCAATCAATGATAAAACATTTTCTTGATCTGAACCAATCTTATCGACCGCTGTCGCAATCACACCGTTCTCTATCAAATGTTCCGCTGTCCCTTGCGTCGCATAAATATCAAAACCAAGTTGTTGGAAGCCACGCGCAATGTCTGTTGCTTCTGCTTTATCTTTATCTGCGACAGTAAATAACACCGCACCTTCAAACGGAATCTCAATACCTGAAGCGACAAGCCCTTTAAACAGTGCTTTTGCGAGTGTTTTATCGCGTCCAATCGCCTCACCTGTTGATTTCATTTCAGGCCCTAAAATCGTATCGACACTTTTTAGTTTCTGGAAGCTAAAGACCGGTACTTTAACTGACACGTGATCCGCTTCTTCTAATAGCCCTTCTTCATAGCCAAGACTCGCTAAAGATTCACCCATAATGGCACGCGTTGCGAGATTTGCCATCGTGACATCGGTAATTTTACTTAAGAATGGAATCGTCCGGCTCGCACGCGGATTCACTTCAAGTACGTAGACATTATCTTGATGGACGACAAACTGAATATTGATCAGCCTTTAATATTTAAGGCTTTAGCAATCTTAATGGTCGTATCAATTAATTGTTGTTTCGTTTCCTTACTTAGGCGCTGGGTTGGATACACCGCAATCGAGTCACCAGAGTGCACGCCCGCGCGCTCAATATGTTCCATAATGCCGGGAATAATCGTCGTTTCTCCGTCACTAATCGCATCAACCTCAACTTCGATACCTGTTAAATATTTATCAATTAACACAGGATGTTTACGTTTAATATGCGTCGTCTTTTCTAAATAATGGGCAAGTTCTGTGTCATTATAGACAATCTCCATTTGACTCCCACCAATAACGTATGATGGTCTAACTAGAACTGGGTAACCGATACGGTTCGCAACAACTTTCGCTTCATCAAGCGCCTTGACACTCTCGCCCTTTGGTTGTGGAATCGATAAGCTTGTAAGCAGTTGTTCAAATTTATCACGGTCTTCTGCCCGGTCGATGGCTTCTAAGTCAGTACCAAGAATCGTGACGCCGCGTCTCGTTAAACCGTCTGCTAAGTTAATGGCCGTTTGTCCACCAAACTGCACAATCACACCGACAGGTTGTTCAAGTTCAACCACATGCATCACATCTTCTAATGTTAGTGGTTCAAAATATAATTTATCTGACACACTAAAGTCAGTCGAGACGGTTTCTGGGTTTGAATTCATAATAATCGCTTCATAGCCCATTTCTTTTAAGGCAAGGACAGAGTGGACGGTCGCATAATCAAACTCAATCCCTTGTCCAATTCGAATCGGACCTGAGCCAATGACGATCACCTTTTCACGGTTAGAGACAAGTGATTCTTGCTCTTCTTCATAACTCGAGTAAAAGTACGGCGTACTTGATTCGAATTCTGCCGCGCACGTATCAACCATCTTATAGACCGGTTTAATGTTATGTTCCATACGCATGTTATAAATGACATCTTCAGAAAGACGGGTAATTCGCTCCAGTTGGCGATCTGAAAACCCGAGTTTTTTGGCTTGTTCTAACGATACGGCTGTTAGTTTTTCATTTAATAACACGTGTTCAAACTGAATAATTTTTTGTAGTTTCGTTAAGAAGAAGCGATCCATTTTCGTTAGCTCAAATAGCTGTTCAACCGTGTAATGACGACGCAGTAGTTCTGCTAAGACAAAGATGCGTCGGTCATCAGCTTTTACGACTTGTTCGAGTAAATCTTCATCCGTTAAATCCACACATTCTGGCAAGTAGAAATCATCATCATTAAAGTCAAGAGAACGAATCCCTTTTAAGAATGACTCTTCGAAGGTACGACCAATGGCCATTACTTCACCAGTTGCTTTCATTTGTGTTCCTAGCGTGCGATTACCAGAGGTGAATTTATCAAATGGGAATCGTGGGAATTTTGTCACAACATAATCAAGTGCGGGTTCAAACGCACTATAAGTCGTTTCGGTCACAGGATTTTTTATTTCATCAAGCGTTAAACCAATCGCAATTTTAGCGGCAATCTTGGCAATCGGATAACCTGTTGCTTTGGATGCGAGGGCACTTGAGCGACTCACACGCGGATTCACTTCAATGATGTAATATTGGAAACTATCCGGGTCAAGGGCGAGCTGAACGTTACAGCCACCTTCAATTTCTAATGCGCGAATAATTTTTAGTGAGGCATTTCGCAACATTTGGTATTCACGGTCACTGAGTGTTTGTGACGGGGCAACAACGATGGAGTCTCCGGTATGAATCCCAACCGGATCAATATTTTCCATGTTACATACAACAATCGCTTGATCATTTTTATCGCGCATCACTTCGTATTCGATTTCTTTAAATCCGGCAATATTACGTTCAATTAAACATTGATTAACCGGCGAATACTGCAACCCACTGCGGGTAATCTCCCGTAAGTCTTGTTCGTTATAACACATACCCCCACCAGAACCACCGAGCGTATAGGCTGGTCTAACAATCAGTGGGTAACCGATTTGATCTGCAAAGGCGAGAGCCTCATCAACAGAATTAACAATCTCACTTTCTGGTACCGGTTCATTTAAATCATGCATTAACTGACGGAACTTTTCACGGTCTTCTGCCAATTGAATGGCATCAAGGCTGGTCCCTAACATTTCGGTTGGGTATTTATTTAGTATGCCACTTTTTTCCAACTCAATGGCTAAGTTTAAACCTGTTTGTCCACCTAAGGTCGGTAAAATCGCATCTGGACGCTCTTTTTGAATGATTTTTGATAAATATTCAACGGTTAAAGGTTCCATATATACTGTATCTGCAACCGTATGATCAGTCATAATGGTCGCTGGGTTAGAGTTCGCAAGCACGACTGTATAGCCTTCTTCTCTTAATGCTTGGCACGCTTGTGTTCCTGAGTAATCAAATTCTGCGGCTTGACCAATAATAATCGGACCTGAACCAATCACGAGGATCTTGTTGATGTCTGTACGTTTTGGCATTAGAGCGCCTCCTTGTTTAATCGTTTTGCGTTTTCAATATTCGTCATAAATTGATCAAATAAGTAACTCGTATCCTCTGGACCTGGTGAACTTTCTGGGTGATACTGCACACAAAATGTTGGGTACGTCGTATGTTTGACCCCTTCAACTGAATCGTCATTGATGGCAATGTGCGTCAGTTCCAAATCCGTTCCCTCTAATGACGCACGTGTCACCGCGTAGCCATGATTTTGTGAAGTTAAGTGTGTTTTACCAATTGTTAAGTCTTTCACGGGATGGTTCGATCCGCGATGACCGAAGCGCATTTTTTCCGTATCCGCACCCGCGGCGAGGGAAATCAGTTGATGACCAAGACAAATACCGAACACGGGTACATGTGGCATGATGTCTTTAATCATGTCAATCGCCACCGGCACATCTTTCGGGTCTCCTGGTCCATTGGTCAACATAATACCTTCTGGTTTTAATGCTAAAATCTGTTTGGCGGTATAGTCATAAGGTACGACGGTCACGTGACAGTTGCGTTTCGTGAGGTCGCGTAATATACCGTGCTTCATCCCAAAATCAACAAGGACAACCCGGTGTCCTCTACCTGGCACCACATAAGGGTTTTTCGTTGAGACACGACTGACTTGGTCTGTCATGCCTTGTGAAAATATCGGCTTGTCGTTATGCTCATCTCCTGCGGCTGTTAGGACGGCGCGCATCGTTCCGTGTTTTCGAATAATTTTCGTGAGCTTTCTCGTATCTATGCCACTAATGGCTGGAATCTCTTTCTGTTTTAGGAATTCATCAAGTGTCTCTTCATGTCTAAAGTTTGACGGAGCTTCACACATTTCTTTTACGACAAAGCCAAACACTGACGGATCAATCGATTCAAAATCATCACGATTAATACCGTAATTACCGATCAGCGGATATGTCATCGTCACAATTTGACCACAGTAAGAAGGGTCAGATAAAATTTCTTGGTACCCTGTCATTCCTGTATTAAAGACAATTTCGCCTTCTTTTTGATTTAAATCACCATAGGCATCACCGGTAAATACCGTTCCGTCTTCTAGTATGAGTTGTCGTTTCATTTTGTTTCCCCCTTATAGACAAGTTCTCCGTCAACGAACGTCATCATAACTTGACCCGTTACATTCATTTGATCAAATGGGGTATTTCTGCCCTTTGATTCAAATGTGCTTTTATCAATAACTGTTTTTGCCTGTACATCTAATAAAACTAAATCCGCTGGTCTATTTAGTTCTAGTTTCCCTTGTGTTAGTCCGAAAACTTCACCCGGCTTCACTGCTAAGTAGCCAATTAAATCCGCTAACGTCATCACACCTGTTTCTACAAAATGAGTATATAGGAGAGAAAATGCTGTCTCTAACCCGACAATACCAAACGGCGCTGTCTCAATCGGCTGATTTTTCTCATCACTATGGTGCGGCGCATGATCGGTGGCGATAAAATCAATCGTACCATCTAGTAAACCTTGAAGCAGTGCGTCGCGATCTTCTTTTGCGCGCAGGGGTGGATTCATTTTAAAGTTCGTGTCACGTTCCTTAATGTCATCTTCCGTTAAGATCAAATGGTGGGGTGATACTTCTGCGGTTACGTGAATACCGGCTCGTTTCGCATCTCTTACTACTCGCACGCTTTCTTTTGTTGAGACGTGACACACATGATAATGACAGTTTGCTTTTTCAGCCAACAAAACGTCACGCGCAATTTGCGTCGCTTCACAAATCGATGGAATACCGTTGACACCTAGTCGACTCGCCACGTCACCATCATGCACGCAGCCACCGTAAATGAGTGAATTATCTTCACAGTGTGCCACAATCGCTTTATTATTTTTGGCTGCTTGCTTCATCGCTTCATACATATCGCCAGCCGTTTGAACGCCGACACCATCGTCAGTAAATTGAAACGCTCCTGCTTGTGTTAAAGCGTCAAAGTCAACAAGCGCTTCGCCTTTTAATCCGCTCGTAATCGACGCGTAAGGATAGACTTTCACGAAGGCATCTTGTTTAATCTTGTCTTGTACCACTTTAAGCGAGGACACATCACTCGGCACTGGGTTTGTATTTGGCATCGCACAAATCGTCGTATAGCCACCTTTAGCTGCTGCTTTTGTTCCTGTTTCAATTGTTTCTTTATGTTCCCCACCTGGTTCTCTTAAGTGGACATGGACATCAATAAAACCTGGCGCAAGGATAAGGCCCGTCGCATCGATTACCGTATCTGTTTCTGTCGGTTCGATGTGTTGCCCCATTTGGTCGATTTTTCCGTCCACTACCAAGATATCAATCGTTTGTTGTTGATCATTAACTGTATAAGCGTTCTGGATAAGTAAAGTCATGTTTAATTTCCCCCTTTTTTAACTGTTGTTGAAACAAAACCATTTCGATGACAGCCATCCGGCTATAAACACCGTTGGCCATTTGTTTAAAGATTCTTGATTTCTCTGCTTCAACGAGCGTGTCGTCTATTTCCACCCCTCGATTTACAGGCGCTGGATGCATGACAATCGCATGTTCTTTCAATCGATTATACCGATCGATGGTTAAGCCGTACTGATTTAAGTAATCGGCTTTATTGAGTGCTTCTTTACTTGAGTGGCGTTCCAGTTGAATTCTCAACAACATGATCACGTCACTATCTTCAACCGCCTCATCAATCTCGAGATAAGGAAAATCAAGCGTGTCATCTCGGTAACTTTCTTTTGCGGATAACCGTACGTCAGCGCCAAGTGTTGATAAAGCAATCGCATTGGAACGTGCCACGCGTGAATGGAGAATGTCTCCAACAATCGTTACTTTTAACCCTTCAAATGAACCGAATTCTTGATACATTGTATATAAGTCCAGTAGTGATTGGGTCGGATGCTCACCCTTACCGTCGCCACCGTTAATGACAGGAATGTCAAGTTGGGCCGCCAGTTCTTGTACCGCATTTTCTTTTGGATGACGGATGACAATGGCTTTTGCACCAATAGCTTCAAATGTTTTAGCCGTATCGTAGACTGTTTCACCTTTTAATGCACTTGAAGATTCGACATGAAAATCGAGCACGTTAAGCCCGAGCTTCTTCTCAGCTACTTCAAAACTCATTTTTGTCCGTGTACTCGGTTCATAAAATAAATTCGCAATAAACATCTCTTCTTTTTTATAACTTGGTTTAACTTGACCGGTTTCAATCGCTTCAATTCTTTTTAATAATCCGAGTAGTTGGTCTTTTGTCATTGTTTTCATCGATACAAAATCTTTCATTAGTCCGTCACCCTTTCTTGAATTATGTACATCATTGTTTTAGAAAAGGCTAGCCGAAGCTAGCCCATTTTATTCTTGATCCATATCGGTATCGCCAAACATTTTACCGTTACCAAAGGCGGCTTCTTTGCCTGGTAAGATTAAGTTTAAAAATACACCGATAAAAGCTGCGAGGGCCATACCCTCTACTTTAAATCCGAAGTCACCAATGGAGAATTGAACCATGGCGCCACCGATCCCAATCACAAGGATGACCGATGAGATAATTAAGTTACGGTTATTACCTAAGTCGACTTGGTTATCCACTAACATTCTAAGTCCACTTGAGGCGATGATCCCGAACAAAAGAATCGATACCCCACCCATTACTGGTGTTGGAATTGAGATAATCACATCTGAAATAATGCCGATAAATCCGAAAGTAATCGCCAGAACCGCAGCCCCACCAACAACGAAGACGCTAAAGATTCTCGTAATCGCTAGTACCCCGATATTTTCACCATACGTTGTATTAGGTGGTCCACCTAATACAGAGGCGATCATGGTTGCAACACCATCACCTAAAATCGAGCGGTGTAAACCAGGGTCTTTTAAGAAGTTACGTCCAACAACTTTTGATAGGACCATCTGGTCACCAATGTGTTCGGCAATTGTGACGAGTGCGACAGGTACCATAATCGCCATAATATTTAAATTTAAGACGTCGAGCGGTTGATAATGCACAAACGGGATAACAAACTCCGGTGCGACAAAAACTGCACTTAGAAATTCTGTAAATGAGCCGGCTTCAATAATCTTGGTAAAGCTTGCTTGAATAGCGGATGTATCTACAATCCCTTGAATCAATGCATACGTATAACCGACGATGATCCGATAAGAATGGGAATGAGGCCAAAGAATCCTCTAAAGAACAAGGAACCCACAATCGTGACAACCAGTGTAAGAATCGCAACTGAAAAATGCGTCGCACTATACTCGCCTTGGACGTTCATCGCCATATCAACAGCGGTTGGCGCAAGGCCTAAACCGATCACGATAATGACCGGGCCGACAACAACAGGTGGTAAAGCTTTCATGATCCAGTCAAGACCGAATGAAGCAATTAAGAGCGCCACAAGGCCGTATAGTAGACCTGCGACAAAACTCCCCATCATCGCGCCTTCAATCCCACCACCGACCGCTCGAGCTGAGATGATTGGCGTGATAAACGCAAAACTTGAACCTAAGTATGCGGGGATACGTCCTCTTGTGATTAATAAGTAACTTAATGTCCCTGTCCCACTTGAAATGAGGGCAACTGATGCGGGTAATTCGGTTAAAAACGGAACGAGCACAGTGGCTCCAAACATAGCGAATAAGTGCTGTAAACTTAACATAAACCATTTTGATTTTTTTGGAACGTCTCTAACGTCCATGACCATATCTAATCTTTCCATCGACATGACTTCCTCCTTTTAATCTCTCTCATTTGTTTTATCTGTTTCAAGGCATTAAAAAACCTCTTTACGACGCTCGAACGTCATAAAGAGGTAGACGTGTCCATTTAGGTACACGTATCCTATTTACAACCTTCGAAGCCTCTCTGGACTTACATTAAAGGTTTGTGCTTATTTTTCATTAATACTCACTAAATCGATGGTGTCATGTTCTGATAACTGAACCGTCACAATCTCATCTTGTGAGGTCGGAATGTTTTTTCCGATATAATCCGCGCGAATCGGTAGTTCTCGGTGCCCCCTATCAACAAGGACCGCTAACTGAATTTGTGCCGGACGTCCAAGATCAACGAGTGCATCCATCGCAGCTCTAACGGTTCGACCTGTAAAGAGCACATCATCCACGAGAATCACTTTTTTACCGTCAATATTTGTCTCAATCGTCGCATCATTGACTTGTGGTGATGATTCTGTCGATACGTGCGTTAAATCATCGCGATAAAGCGTTATATCAATCTCACCAATTGGAACGTCTATCCCTTCAATGTGGTTGATTTTTTCTTTTAACCTTTTACTTAACGGGACACCTCGTGTTTTAATCCCGATTAAGACGAGATCATCCACACCTTTATTACGTTCAAGAATTTCATGGGCAATACGTGTGAGGGCACGATTAATAGCCGCTTCATCAAGTATTTGTGCTTTTTCTTTCATTTGTTTATGCCTCCCCTCAACTGTCCTTTACTCGACCTATAATCAAAAAATCCCTTTTCTCCGCGCACAGAGAAAAGGGATTAGTCAGATATGCTAATCATACAATCGGCTTTTCAGTCTCACGGGACTGTCTTTAAAGGTGTTATTTAATTCTGTTTCCATTATGCCCGACATACGCTTTAAAGTCAATAGCTTTGGCGTAGATTTTCTAATGTGTCGGTTAAAATCTTTGGTGGTTCTGAGGTAAACGTTAACCATTCCTCAGTTGTTGGATGATGAAAACCAATTTCCTGTGCATGTAGTGCTTGACCTTCAGTATCAATTGATTTTCGGTGTCCATACTTTGGATCACCGACGAGCGGAAAGCCAATGTAACGCATGTGCACACGAATTTGGTGCGTACGCCCTGTTTCAAGCACACATTTAATGACCGTATATTGTTGCCCAATCCGTTCAAGCACTTCAAAATGGGTGACAGCTTCCTTCCCACCTGTCACAACCGTCATCTTTTGACGGTCTTTCGTATCGCGACCAATCGGTGCATCAATCGTGCCGTATTCATGTGGAATATCTCCATGCACTAAGGCGATATACGACCGTTTTACCGTCTTATCCTTCAATTGTTGTGCCAACGATTGATGAGCGTGATCGTTTTTCGCCACCATAAGTAAGCCGCTTGTATCTTTATCAATTCGGTGAACGATACCTGGTCGAACCACATCATGAATGCCCGATAAATCTTTAATATGATACATTAACGCATTAACAAGTGTCCCGTTTGGGTGTCCAACTGACGGATGGACAACCATGCCTTTTGGCTTATTCACAACGACGACATCCGCATCTTCATACACCACTTCTAATGGAATATTTTCCGGTTGAATATCTAATTCCTCTGGCGGTTTTTCTTCTATGACAATCTGGTCGTTCGGTTGTACTTTATAATTCGCTTTAACCGTCCGTGCATTAACTGTTATATAACCTTCCTTGATCCATGTTTGGATCTGGGCTCTTGATAAATCTTCACGTTTTCAGATAAATATTTATCAATCCGCTGGCTTTTTTCTTCTTCTAATACGTCATACGTTTCACTCATGCTTTTTTATCCTTTCTAACTTCCTCAAATAAGGTGATAATACCAATCAGAATCACGCCAACGACAAGACTCGAGTCAGCGACATTAAAAATCGGGTAATCATAACTAAAGATATATACATCAAGAAAATCGACGACTTCTTGAAATCTCACACGGTCAATAAAATTCCCAATCGCGCCACCTAAGACAAGACCTAAACTAATCCCTAACAGGCGATTCGTTTTTGCATAGTGCTCGATGTAGTAGATAATAATACCAACCACGATGAGCGTGATTACATAAAAGAACCACATTTGACCTTGTAAAATCCCCCACGCCGCTCCAGGGTTTCGGTGTGATGTTAAGTAAAAGATATTGTCGATAATCGGAATACTCTCACCAATCGTCATATTTTCAATGACTAAATACTTCGTCCACTGGTCAATGATAATCATGACCACAGCAATCACATAATACACGCATTTTCCCCACTTTCTTTTTACTCTTTCTCGATTTTACCACACTTTGCGGTATTTTTCTTCAATTAAAAAAAGAAACGTCTTTACATGAGCCGGCACCACGTAGGGTGGAGGCTCAAACAGACGTTTCTTTTTACATTCATTATTCTACATCTTGATAATGTTCATCAACAATCGTTGCACAGCGTTCACATAGTGTCTCATAAGCTTCAACTGTACCGACCGTGTCATCTGCTACCCAGCAGCGTTCACATTTGTCAGCGTCATATTTTTCTACAGCCACTTCAACATAATCATATCCTTTAGCGATGTCACCGGTTGTGACGAGATCCACTTTTGATACGATAAACAATTGATCGAGGCGGTCAATCTGTTCAAGGACGGAATGCGTCAAGTCATCTTTAGCTTTTACGGTAATCTTCGCTTCAAGCGACTTACCAATGACTTTTTCTGCACGTGCTTCTTCTAATGCTTTTAGAATATCGTCACGCACGACTAAGAAATGATCCCATTTCTTAAGTAAGTCCGCTTCCCCACCAATTTCACGCGCTTCTGGCATATCCGTTAACTGGACATGACTCGCTTCTGTTTGCGGGATATATTGCCACACTTCTTCTGCAGTATGCGTCAAAATTGGCGCAATAAGTTTTGTGACGGCGACAACTGTTTCATAATACACCGTCTGAATTGCGCGGCGACGTGTACTGTCAGCCGATTCGATATATAGAATATCTTTCGCAAAGTCAAGATAAAACGCGCTTAGTTCTTGTGAGACGAATTGGTGTACACGATTATAAACTTTTTGGAAGTCATACTCGTTATACGCCTTTGTGACTTTTTTGATTAACTGTTGTAATTTAATTAACATGTAGCGATCAACTTCATGTAAATCTTGTTCAGCTACCGCGTCTTTACTTGGATCAAAATCACTGATGTTACCTAGTAAGAACCTGAACGTGTTACGGATTTTACGATAGCCTTCTGATGTTTGTTTCATAATATCATCAGATACACGCACATCTGCTTGGTAATCAACAGACGCCACCCAAAGACGTAAAATATCCGCACCGTATTGTTTCATAATTTTTGATGGCAGTACGACGTTACCAATCGATTTACTCATCTTGCGGCCTTGACCATCAAGTGCGAAACCATGGCTTAATACCGATTCATACGGTGAACGACCACTTACAGCTACCGATGTTGACAGTGATGAGTTGAACCAACCACGGTACTGATCAGAACCTTCAAGGTATAGGTCAGCCGGACGACGTAATTCAGGACGTTCTTCGAGGACACCTTCATGAGATGAACCTGAGTCAAACCAGACATCCATGATATCCAGTTCTTTCGTAAATTCACCATTTGGGCTATGTTCTGATGTGAAGCCCTCTGGTAATAAATCTTTCGCTTCGCGTTCAAACCAAACATTTGAACCATGTTCTTTAAAGAGCTCAGCGACATGATTGATTGTTTCATCTGTAATAATTGGCGTTTGGTCTTCTCCGTAAAATACTGGAATAGGCACACCCCAAATACGTTGACGAGAAATACACCAATCTTCACGATCACGTACCATATTATAAAGACGCGTTTCGCCCCACTTAGGAATCCAATTCACGCGGTTAATTTCTGAGAGAATATCATCTCTAAAGTCTTTAATTGACGCAAACCATTGATTCGTTGCGCGGTAAATGACCGGTTTTTTTGTACGCCAATCGTGTGGGTACGAGTGGGTAATAAAGCTCAGCTTCTTAAGCGCACCCGCTTCATCTAATTTTTCTGTGACCAATTTATTAGCTTCATCATAAAACAGGCCTTCAAATCCAGGAGCTTCTTCAGTAAAGACCCCTTTATCATTTACAGGACATAAAACATCGAGGCCATACTTTTTACCAACGATAAAGTCGTCTTCACCATGACCTGGGGCGGTATGGACAAGACCTGTCCCACCATCGGTCGTAACGTGATCGCCTAAAATAATTAAAGAATCACGGTCATATAATGGGTGTTTCGCAACTAAGTTATCAGCTGCTTGTCCTTTAAAGGTTTTAACAATCTCATAATCAGTCCATTCGAGCTCATCTTTTACAGTCTCGAGCAACTCTTCTGCGACGATGATTTTTTCATCATTCACACTTACAACGACATAGTCAAGATCCGCATGCAAAGCAATCGCTAAGTTAGACGGAATCGTCCATGGTGTTGTTGTCCAGATGAGGAACTGTTCGTCACCATCTAATAAGTCGCCACCATCTTTTACGTTAAAAGCAACATAAATAGAAGCTGAACGTTTATCTTGATATTCAATTTCTGCTTCAGCTAAAGCTGATTCAGATGATGGTGACCAGTATACCGGCTTAAGGCTTTATAGATGTAACCTTTTTTCGCCATGTCACCAAACACTTTAATTTGAGCAGCTTCATAATTTTTATCTAACGTAACATAAGGATGATCCCAGTCTCCACGTACACCAAGTTGTTTAAATTGTGTCCGTTGATTATCGACTTGCTTCATCGCATAATCGGCACATTTTTCGCGGAATTCAGCCGCCGTTAATTTCTTACGATCGACTTTTTTCTTTTGCAGGGCATTTTCAATCGGTAACCCGTGTGTATCCCAACCTGGGACGTAAGGTGCGTTAAAACCTGTCATTGATTTAAATTTCACGATAAAATCTTTTAAAATTTTATTTAACGCGTGTCCCATGTGTAAGTCACCGTTAGCATACGGCGGTCCATCATGCAAAACAAAAAGCGGACGATCTTTCGTACGGGCTTGTACTTGTTCATAGAGGTCTTGTGCGTCCCATTCTTCTTGCATTTTTGGTTCTTTATTCGGTAAGTTTCCTCGCATTGGAAAGTCTGTTTGTGGCATGAGTAACGTTTTTTTATACTCCATTGTTCATCCTCCTTAAAATTTTCAATAAAAAAAGTCCTCCTATCCCAAAAGGGACGAGGAGAACTCGCGGTACCACCCTAGTTAGCTTATTAAGCTCACTCTTTTGTCGTAACGTGACGTAGACGTTCATTCTTACTATGAGTTCAGAATGAAAGCTTGAAGATGATATTCGTTCATTTAGGGATCATACTAGGCTTTCACCACCCCTAGTTCGCTCTTATGATAATAAATGACTTACTGTTCTTCGCATCGCTTTATCGTTTCATTTAATTAAATACCCTGTCCATGAATTATAGGTAATTATTGCACAGCCGTCAAGTCGTGTCAATATTTTTATTCGTCGTCTTCGTCCAATTCATTGAGTTCCATATTTAATAATTGGTCCCAATCGTTTGCTTCAACAAGTTCTAGTTGAGCTTCAATCAACATTTTCAGACGCGTACGGAAGACTTTCCCTTGCTTCTTAAGTTCTTCTACTTCAATTTCAATCCGACGTGCTTTTTCTAGAGCTTCATTAATGATACGATCAGCATTTTTCTCAGCTTCTCGGACAATTAGCTTCGATTCTTTCGTCGCGTTGCCTCTCACTTCATCGGCGGTTTGTTGCGCTACGAGAATAGATTTATTTAATGTTTCTTCAATGTTTGAAAAATGCGTTAATTTATCTTCTAGTAATTCGATCTCACGCTTTAATTCCTTCTTTTCGCGAATGACCAGTTCAAAATCTTTCATGACTTGATCTAAAAATTCATTGACTTCATCTTGGTCATACCCGCGCATCCCTCTGGAAAATTCCTTATTGTGAATATCTAGTGGTGTTAATGCCATTATGTATTCCTCCTTCGTATCGTTTATGCCTTTCGACAACATGTGTTAAAAGAAAACCCTTTCTTCTATTGTACCAAACGTTGATACAAAATGCGCCATTTTTCTTTCTTTGTTTGCCCTTCAATTGACGATAACCTAGCTCGACCTTTTTTTCTCACACTAATCAAATCATTAGGTTCAACGGTAAAGGCCGGAGAATCCACGACTTTAAAATTCACCTTCACCCACTCACGTTCCACCAACGCCTTCGCATCTTTACGACTCATCTGATACATGTCTTTGATTAATACATCTAAACGCAAGGACGATACTGTCGTTTGATGAGTCGTCCACGTCGATGGATGTGGACGGTAGGTGATTAAAGGGGCTTCAATAAAAGCTACTTGCGCTTTTTTTACTTGAGTAAATTCTCGTAAAACAAACGGACATATATCCTGATGGACAAGCAATTGAATGGTTCCCGTTGCCTCCTCTATCGTGATATCCCCTAACTTCTTTCGGTCAATCCCGAGTGATAGAAAACTGCCTAACACATCGGGGTGCTTAATGTCTACAAATTTCGTTGGAAAGGAAGCTTCAAGTAAACAAACCGGAAAATCATCATCTTCAACCGATTCATAATAAGGACTTAATGCATACATCGTCCGTTCCACCTGGTTGTCACCAAATAAACACGTGACGTTGAACCGATCATCATTCCCAATAATGGATTCAAAAATATGCGCCTCTCTCGGATCTAAAAAATCGGTAAATCTCGTCATAAATTGTCGTTCGACTTGGTCTCTGAGATTGAGAACATTATCGACAAATGGGCGTTCTTCTGGTCTGAAATGTTGATATAACTCCATCGCACTCACCTATAAAACATAAAGAATATAAATCAGTCCACGACGCGCAAAGCTTAAGACAAATAACGCGACAAGGGCTGAAATATCCAACATGCCAATCGGCGGAATAATCCGTCTAAATGGTTCCAAATATGGTTCCACAATCGAACCTAAAAAGCGACCAATTGAGGATTGTCGTGCACCTGGGAACCAAGACATCAAAATATAGCCAATAATCGCAAATTGATACAAATCAAACAATCTTAATAATATACTTTCCATCGTTAATACCTTCCTTGTTCATCAAATTCGTCATCTGTAAGTGAAGAAATCGCACCTTCGATTTCAACATTATCAGGTGTACATAAAAACGTATGGGGTCCAAGTTTTTGAATATCGCCTGAGACCGCATAAACAGTGCCACTTAAAAAATCGACAATCCGCGTGGCTTCTTCTTTTGATACGCGTTGCAAGTTAATGACAACAGACCGTCTATTGACAACGTGATCGGCAATATCTTGAATTTCATCATACCGTCTCGGTTCAGACAAGACTACTTTAGCTTGAGACTGAACCGACTGTAAACTCACAATATTTTCTTTTTTCTTTTTCGGTTCGTCTTTGTCGTGTTTGTCACTACGTGTTTTTTGAAAAGCCTCGTAAGAGTCATCTGGTATTTCTTCATAGTATTCTTCTTCATCGACAGAAAACAATGTCCGAAACTTATTTTTCATACTCATATTTCTCCCTACCTTTCAGGATTTACTAATGTCGAGCCAATTCTAAGATGGGTTGCCCCTTCTAAAATAGCCCACTCAAAGTCATTACTCATCCCCATTGATAAATAGTCACACGGCGCATGAGGTAACTCTAGTGACTTAATGTGATCACAGCACCTTCTTAACTCCTTAAATACACCGCGTACAAGTGATTCATCAGTCGAATGGGGCGCCATCGTCATGAGCCTACGATACGGATGTTTTCAAGGCTTGATAATGACTCAACAAAGGCTTGAAGTGCCTCTTGTTCAACGCCACCCTTCGTTGCTTCGCCACTAATATTGACTTGAATAAAGCAATTCAATGGACTTGAGCGCCGTTTATTGAGTTCTTTTGCGATTTTCATCCGGTCAAGCGCGTGAAAATAATCGATTTTCTCTGCAATTTCTTTTACCTTGCGCGATTGCAGTGGCCCAATAAAGTGCCAGGCAACGTCCTTTATGGCTTCGATCTTTTCTTGGGCTTCTTTCACCCGATTTTCACCTAAATCGCTTATACCAAGCGCCTTTACTTTCTTTGTTTCATCTATTGTAACATATTTCGTCACGGCAATGAGTGTTAACTCACTCACATCGCGTTGAGCTTTGTCACAAGCTGCCTTAATGTCTTCTTGTAGTTTGCGATAACGTCGGTCTAGTGTCATGTCATGTCCCCCTCTTACCCATTCTTTTTCTACTGAAAAATATAGCCCATCATACGTCCGGTTTGTTGTTGTCTCCTAAATGAATATAAATCCGGATGACTGTACGTATCGATAGATGATTTATTGATGTGATGGGGCTTAACCCCTAATGTCACTAAATAATGTTCATTCACTGCTTTTAAATCTAAAACATATTGATCTTCTGATAACTTAGTTGCTAGCTCATTTGTGATAGGTAGCGGCATTTGCTCTACCACCGCACGGCTTACTTGATAATGCTCTTTTTCAATCGCTGGTCCGATCGCGACGTGTATATGTTCGATCTCACTACCAAGTAACAGACACGTCTCGAGCATCGTTTTAGCCATCCCTTTCGCCGTCCCTTTCCACCCTGCATGCGCAATCCCGATGAGGCGCTGAACGGGATCAAAAAAGTAAAGCGGCACACAATCAGCATAAAACTGAGCCAACACGACCCCAGAGGCTTTCGTAATCAGCCCATCTACACCTGGTATGTGGTCGGTTAAGGTGTAGGCACCGCGCCCAGCATCTACTTTTTCCACCACCGCCACACGCTTACCATGCACTTGTTCTGCAAAGACGGCTTGACTTAATGATTGGTTCATTTCATTTAACACACGGCTTCTATTTTCAATTACGTCGGCATCATCATCACCCACATGAAGGCTGTATTCAAACTCGTAAACGGATCTTTTGATACCCCACCGATACGTGTAGAGATCCCTAAATTAATCTGATAGTGGTTCTGAATCTCCTCCGCATGCAGTCGCCGAGGTGATTGTCTTTTGAATAGTTCCATTTTATCGCTTCCTCACACAATTTCTTTCATTCGTTTTTATTTTATCATATATACGCATGGAAAAAGAACCATTTCTCTCACGTATGAAAGAAATGGTTCTCTTTAATCATCTTCTTTGATTATTTTTTAAGGCAACAATTAAGACGTCTTCTCCGACTGTCTCAATCTCCCTTAAATCAATCACGTGTTCTTCTGCCTCTTTTCTCATGGACATTTTACGTTTTTCTCCGATGACGAGATGGGTCACAACACCTTTGTTCTCATCAATGATAACGTCGGTAATAAAACCTAACCGCTCTCCTGTCGTCGTTGAGACACATTCACGTTTTTTTTAAATCTGTGTAACGCATAGGTCACCTTCTTTCCCTTCAAAACATTACTCAACTTCTTTCATCTTCTGTTTCATCGCCTTTAGCGCCTGTTTTTCCAACCGGGACACTTGGGCTTGTGAAATACCAATTTCATCTGCGACTTCTGACTGGGTTAATCCTTCATAATAGCGTTTATTTAAAATGAAAAATTCCCGTTTATTTAAACCGTCTAACGATTGTTTTAAGGCAAGGTTCATTACCCAATCTGTTTCGGGCTCTTTATCACTCGTAACTTGATCCATTAATAATACAGGGTCCGACCCATCGTCATAAATCGGATCAAATAACGACATCGGTTCTTGAATGGCATCTAACGCAAAAACGACATCGACGAGCTTCACGCCTAGGACTTCACTCACTTCCTTTAATGTTGGTTCAACATGTCGCTCATTCATCAATTTTTCTCGTGTTTTCATAATTTGATAAGCTAAATCTTTTATGGACCGAGAAACTCTAATAGGTTGGTGATCTCTAAAGTGACGTCGAACTTCTCCTAAGATCATTGGAACCGCATAAGTCGAAAACTTAACGTTATGTTTTAAATCAAAGTTATCAATCGCTTTAATTAAACCGATACACCCCACTTGAAATAAATCATCGCCTGATTCTCCTCGGTGCTGAAAGCGTTGAATGATACTTAATACTAGACGCAAATTGCCACCAATAATTGTTTCACGCGCTGTTTGATCGCCTGCTTGATAACGTTTGAAAAGGATGCGCATATCTTCATTCTTTAGTACCGGTAATGCCTTTGTATCAACACCACATAAGTCAACCTTAAATCTGGCCATTGTGAACCTCCTAGTTGAATATTACGTCTACTAGGAAGTATCACCAAGTCACCTATGAATATGCAGGAAGTATCTGGTGAATCTACATCGACTCTTGAAAACTATACTGTAACTGCTTTAAGATTTTCTTCTCTAAACGTGAAATATATGATTGAGAAATGCCGAGTAAATCTGCCACTTCTTTTTGTGTGAGTTCATCTTTTTTATTCAAACCAAAGCGTAGCGTCATAATATATTGATCACGCGTTGATAATTTTTTGAGTGCTTCTTTCAATAGGGCATGATCGACATGTTGTTCAATATCTTTTTCAATGACATCCGGTTCTGTCCCTAACACATCTGAAAGTAATAAGGCATTACCGTCCCAATCTACATTAAGCGGTTCATCAAATGACACCTCTGTTTTTCGCTTACTTGTTTTACGCAAAAACATCAAAATTTCATTTTCAATGCAACGCGACGCGTATGTAGCCAATTTAATCTTTTTTTCCAATTTAAATGTATTTACGCCTTTGATAAGTCCAATCGTCCCTATACTAATTAAATCTTCAATATGCACACCGGTATTTTCAAATTTACGCGCCAGATACACGACAAGACGTAAATTACGTTCGATTAAACTCGCTTTCGCTGCTTGGTCACCTTGGTCTAAACGTTCCAATAATTGATACTCTTCTTCACGGTTAAGCGGCTGAGGGAGCGCTTCTTTCCCGCCGATATAATAAACGGCTTGTTTCTTCATCATTCGTTTGATTAGCCATTCTCGACAACGCTTAAACATAATACGACACACTTTCATACTCCTCCGCACCCTTTCCTTTATGATTTTAATAACGTCAATAGCTGTGGACCGAATAACGCTTGAAATCCTTCCTCCTCTCTAAAGTTCTGTTGCCTTAACCCGAGTAACACATGACTCACTTCTTTTACCTCTCCGTGATCAATAACGGTAACACAATCAGGCTTGATGCACGTCATAGCCTGTACATTCGCATTGATATCTTGATAAAATAACTGTCTTTTTTTATCCTCATCCGTTTGTTCAAGATGAAGGTTGAATTGATTAAACGTGATGGGATCAATAAATAGTACGGAAGCATGTGTAATGGGGTCAATTAATTGATGACCAGTATCAAAAAACGCCTTTAATTGAACGGTTTGTTGATTCATCGTTACCGTGATATCATACAGATGTTCTGTTTGAATATGGCGACAGACACCATGTTGATAAAAACGTAAGTATAAATGATAGCTGACGATGAACAACATCAGCATCAATGGAAGTGATGCCGTTATGTGTGACTTAATGAGTAATAACGCGCCTGCAAAAAAACAAGATACCATTGTCATTGTCACAAATCGTTGACTTATTTTGGCTTTACTAGGTGAGAAAAATAACCAGCTTAAACAGATAAGGGAGAGTAACAGTTGTATAAAACGGTAGTGGGAGAAAGACATAAGTACTGGCATAATATCGATAAGACTGAGTAGAAAAGAAATTACGTGACACCAGACACGTGATGTCTTCATACCCATAATGTGACACGTTAAAGTAATGAGTAGTATATGCGCGCCATAAGTCAGCAAAAATACGAGATCAACGTACACGTAAACCGGCCTCCTTCCCTTATAGGTACCATCATATCAGAGCCATGTCGCAAAGCTTGTCAAATGATTGTGCAAATAAACCGTTTATGATGGAGGTTTTGTATAAAAATCAGTCCCCCTTCTTATGCAGTGACCTACTTTAGAAATGAAAAACCACGTAGGATGAAAGTTATTCTCTCATCCTACGTGGTTCACTATTTATTCAACATGTCATTTTATCAGCTTATCGACGACGGTTGCGATTCCGTAAAAACGTTGGAATATCCAAAGTGTCGTCTTCGTTAAACGCCGGTTCATCTGGTGTTGATTGTTCTTGTTTTTGTTTTGTTTCTTGAGTTGGTCTTGTTGTTTGAGTCGGACGCGTATGATCTGACTTTTTCTTTGTCTCATCAAAACCCGTCGCGATAACCGTTACAACAATCTCATCTTTTAATTCTTCATTCATCACCGCACCAAAAATGACATTCACTTCTTGGTCTGCTTCATCAGTAACAATCGCTGCTGCTTCTTGTACTTCGTACAAGGTAAAGCCAGAACCACCCGTGATATTCATCAAAATACCATGAGCCCCGTCAATGGTTGTTTCAAGTAACGGTGACGAAATGGCTTTTTTCGCTGCTTCAGCGGCACGATTTTCACCTGTCGCAATCCCGATGCCCATTAAAGCTGACCCTTTATCTTGCATAATTGTTTTCACGTCCGCAAAATCGACGTTAATAATACCTGGTGTAGCAATCAGATCACTGATCCCTTGCACACCTTGGCGTAACACATTATCAGCTTCTCTAAAAGCTTCTAGCATCGGTGTGTTTTTGTCGATAATTTCCAATAAACGGTCATTTGGAATCACGATTAACGTATCGACATTTTGTTTTAATCCATCAATACCTTGAATCGCTTGTGTTGAACGTTTGCGACCTTCAAACATAAACGGACGCGTCACAACACCCACCGTTAACGCACCAATTTCTTTTGCGACTTGAGCAATGACGGTGCCGCACCCGTTCCGGTACCGCCACCCATACCAGCTGTCACAAAGATCATATCCGCCCCTTGTAAGGCTTCTTCTAACTGTTCCTTACTTTCTTCAGCAGCTTTGCGACCAACTTCAGGGTTCGCACCTGCACCGAGGCCACGTGTCAGTTTCGTACCTAATTGAATCTTCACTTCTGCTTTTGATAAGTTTAGTGCTTGCGCATCGGTATTCACCGCAATAAATTCCACACCTTGAACACCGTGTTCAATCATACGGTTGACAGCGTTGTTACCACCGCCACCAACCCCGATAACTTTAATCTTTGCTAATTGATCTAATTCTGTATCAAACTCTAACATATTCTTTCCTCCTAATCGCAACAGTTCTCTATTTTATTAATCGAAAAATACTTTGAATAATTTTGCTACACCTGACTCTTTTGTCTCATCTTTTGGTTTTTTCTGTTTCATTGGTTTCGATTGTTTTGGCTTGTCTTTTTTGACCGGTCGTTCCTCATATTGCGCTTGGTCCGAGACAGCATCTGATAGAGGTCTCCCTTGTATTTTCGCATTATCATACGCGAATTTCAAAATACCTACACCAGGCGTGTATTGTGGTTCTCTTACGCCAATGTAATCAGGCACAGCCACACGAACATTACCTTGATAGAGATCTCTAGCTAGTTCTAATGCTCCTGGCATTAACATCGTACCACCAGTTAACACAAACCCTCCTGGTAAGTCACGATAACCTAATTTAGAAATTTCTTTAGCCACTAACACAAAAACCTCTTCTAGTCGTGCCTCGATCATGTCAGATATATCTTTTTGATTGAATGTAGAAATCTCCTCTGTACCAATCGCTTTTACTTCAAATTGTTCTTCTTCATTGGCATCAGGGAAATAGCCATATCCGTGTTTGATTTTAATTTGTTCTGCTTCTTCAAAACTTGTCTTTAAACCATACGAAATATCTTTAGTGATATTCTCACCACCAATAGGAATCATTCGTGTGCCCTTTAACTGTCCATCATCAAAAATAGAGACGGTTGTTGTGCCACCACCGATATCAATTAACGCCACGCCTAGTTCTTTCTCATCGTCTGACAAGGCAATGGCACCGGCGGCTAGTGGTTGTAAGACTTGGTCTTGAATATCAAGCTGTGCTCTTTCCACACACTTCGTTGTATTATGTATCATTGTTCGTGACGACGTAATAATCGTGCCTTCCATTTCAAGCCTAACACCGATCATCCCGCGTGGGTCATTGATTCCTGCTAAACCATCAACAATAAATTGTTTGATCACAAGATCTAAAAATTCACGATCGGTGGATAAGAGATGACTTTAGCATTATCAATTACACGAAGCACATCTTCATCGTTTATTTCTTTATCATCATTTGGTACTGCCACAATCCCTTGACAAGGAAGTAATTCTACTTGATTACCATTGTAGCCAATAATAACAGAATGAATGTGCATATCTACCATTCTTTCAGCAGATTCAATGGCTGCTCGAATCGATTGAACCGCTTTATCAATGTCGACGATTCCACCTTTTTTTATGCCCTTTGACTTGGCCGTACCTACACCAATAATGTTTAAACGTTCATCAGCTATTTCTCCGATGACCACTTTTATTTGGGACGTTCCTATGTCCAAACTTACTAACACTTCGTTAGCCAATACTAGCACCTCCTATAAGTGACACCACTTATTTCACTCGCTTTAATTCTTTTTTGTCCATGTTCACATGTTTGATTTTTATTCATGATTTTCATTTCTTTTATGTTCTACCTTCATATCATCATATTTTATAATAAGATGTGATGAAACAACAATTTTTTGTTAAAAAGGTATGCACTACGCTAAGTATATCATTTAATTGCTAGACATTTAATAGTCTATTAAAAAATATCATACTTTTTAATGATTTTACCATGAAATCCATTGTTTTTACATGATTCATTCTACGTATTTCACGATTTGTCGATGTATTTCGACTATTCAGCAGTCGAGGACGATTGGTTTTGTTTCTTTAATACTTTTTGTTGCTGCCATTTATCAAATAAACGGCGTCTAATGATGGCGATATTTTGGAATAAACGCCAGCCAAACGCAAACACAGCTGCTAAATATAGGTCTACCCCTAATTGCTCACCAATAAACGTTAATAAAACAGCCAAGGTAATATTAAAGAAAAAACCCGTAACAAATATATATTGATTAAATACATGTTCAAAGTGGGCCCGTATACCACCTAGCAAGGTATCAAACGCCGCTAAGATCGCGAGCGATAAATAATTGGAGTAGACGGCTGGAATCGTCAAATCTGACAACAATCCTAACCCAATCCCTAGCCCTAAAAATAATACCATTAACCACATTATTCTTCACCTTCCTCATAATCTGTTACTTTAACATAATTAAGCGTTAATTCATCTGAATATTTAGGGACGGTGATGGTTTGTTTTTCGTCCATGGTAAGTTTAATATTGTGAATAGCTAAGTCATTGATCGCTTGGCTTACTTCCATGTAGTTAATGAGCCGCTCAGGTTCTTCGGTCAAGACTAGAATGGTGATTGGCAAATCCCTTAATGGTCGTTGATTGACATAGACACGACCCATTACGTCACGAATCGCCGTATGATTGACAATGCGCTCAGCACCTATGGCTAAGTGTTCAGCACCATAGACGTTTAACTCATTAACCAATCGATTCAATAATTCACTCGTTAACTCAGGGAAACCTTCGGTTTCACTTGCCTGTTCAAAATCCGCCACAAGGGTTAACTCAACGCCGGGTCCTGTCATTTCTGTTAAACCCGCTTGGTCTTGTAAGGCACTAATTTGATTCCGCAATGTCTGAGTTTGTGTGACGTATACATTGTCTTCATAATCCGCTTGAATGTTTTTCAATTCATTTAATTCTTCTTGCAACACTTGTTGACGTTCTTGTTCCTCTAACAGTGCTGTTCTGATTTCCCATAAATCTCTCGTATCACGCGTTTTAGGCTCCTCTTCAATTGAGAGGTGCAAACTAATCATGACACCGATAAAAAAGGCAGCCGCCGCGAGAATCACTGTCTGTTTTTTCATAAATATGTCATCCTTCTTATTGTGGTGTCATTTCTACTCGTTTTTCACCGTATTCCACTTCAATCCGTTCATTCACTAACTGATCAATCACGCCTTGTTCTAATTCAAGGGACTGCCGAAGCGTGTCTTGGTCACCGATCGCTTCAATCGTAAATGGTGCAGGATGTGTTTTGCCGTCAACGGTAATCACAGGGCCAACACAAAACACATGACTATGGTGGAATATCCGCTGACCATTAATTTCTATCGCTTCAGCCCCAGCACTTAAGAGCTCATTAATGACTAATTGGACATGTCGGTCGTGAACAATATAGTCATTCACATTCGCTTCATCCGGTACATAATCCTGGTCTTTCAAAGTGATAAACACACCCGGACCTTCTACCGCTAACTCACCGACATAAGCTTGTAACTCTCGCTTTAATTCAACAGCTGACATTAGATTTTGTTGTTCTTCACTAAGAGAAGTTTCCATCTGAAGCAACTCTACCCGCAAATCGTTAATTTGTTGTTCAAGCGCATTATTTCGCTCTTCGAAATCAATCAGCTGTTGCCGATAGTAAAAAGCACGGTCCCATTCTTCAACCGAGACCGGATCGTCATCTAACAATATTTGTGCTTGTTCATAACTTACAGCGACTAAATAGCCAAAAACAAATAAAACAAGCGATAATATGACATGTTTACCTTTCACATGCATAAACCTATTCATCCTCTTCTATAATCAATTGATTTTCTTCGCCTTCTTCATATATCTCTAAATCTGGATCAGTCGTCGGTTGTTCTGAAAACTGATTAAAAATGGCCCCAGAGTGATCAATTTCAATCAAACCAGGATTGGCTTGATCTAATTGACTCACAACAGATGGGTACGCCTTTATGTGTTCACTAAAACCTCTAATGGTCGTCAACAACTCAAAGCCATCAATCATATTTAAATGGACTTGATAAGGATTCGCTTCTGTTGGAGAATAGTGAATCTCTGAAATATGACTCAATAAATAGGTCGGTAAGGCTTGCATACCTTCAATCATTAACTTGCGAATCTCTTCATTGTCAAACCCAATGAGTAAAGGGGCATCGCCTTTATAATCGACTTTTTCAACATGGTCTAATGTATGACCACTCTCCAACAATGGCGACAAACTTTCCCCTTGGTCAATATAAGCAATTTTCTTATACTCTGTGACGGCCACCGTCACTTCGTGTGTCCATGAGCGTGTCACTTTAGCGGTTTTAATTTCTGGTAGTTCCAAGATCTTCGCTTCGATATTTTCGAGTTGAAATGACCATAGACTCCGTTCTGTTGATATATCACTTTGCTTTAGAATAACGTCTTTTGATACAAATTGTGATCCTGTCACATTTATTTCTCGCACATAACTTAGCGGAGATTGCAAGTAAACAACAAAGACAATAAGAACTAATAAACATGTTAAATAAAAAATAAAGCGCCGATTCGCTTTCTTTCGGCGCGTCTCTCTCAGTTTTGGTATCCGATCTTCTATCGATACTACCTTTTTTTCTCCGGTCATTATTAACGCCTTCTATCTATAAAGTAATCATCGTGTCTCTACCCTAAATTATAGCATATTTATATAGGTCATGATGGAGTTTTTCATATGACTATTGAATGGTTTTTTATCGTTTTAGGGCGAGAAGACACCTTCCTCAAGTGCGTCAGCACTAGGTGGCTGATGAATCGCTCGTTTTGAATATTTTTGAAGTGACAAACATATATTCCTCGTC